>JAYVRE010000188.1:0-7329 GCA_043776535.1 Methylotenera sp.
TTTGAGTTGCAATTAAAATTACCCAAAAATGCAGATCGATTGAAAGTGATGCAAGTGCTGCAAGCGCACCTATTGGCGCGCCATGCAGCGGGCAAGCAAGTGGTGATTTTTGTGGAAGAAGCGCAAGGTATGCCACTGGCAACTTTAGAAGAAATTCGCCTGCTGTCTAACCTAGAAACGAAGCACGATAAACTATTGCAAATTGTGTTATTCGGCCAACCAGAGCTAGATGAAAACCTCAATCAAACCAATATTCGTCAACTGCGCGAACGCATTACGCATAGCTTTAATTTAGCGCCTTTGCAAACAAAAGAAATTGGTGAGTACCTGATTTTTAGGCTACGCGCAGCGGGCTATTTTGGGCCGCATTTGTTCTCGAATGCGGCCATTTCAAAAATAGCCACCTCCGCGCTAGGGCTTGTGCGGCGGGTGAATATCTTGGCAGATAAATCATTACTGGCTGCGTTCGCAGATAATGAATATCAAGTGACCCCAAAACATGTACAAGCCGCCATTGCCGATAGTGAATTTGGTTTGGAAGCATTAAAACGGCAAGCAAAAAAATCGCAAGCTTTTATGTGGGCAGCCTTGTTGATATTGGGTTTGGTGCTTGGCTACGCGGTGAGTATGTGGTCATATAAGTCTGAAAATCTAGAATCTGCAATTAGCCAGCCAACCAGGTTGGCTAAACAAACAGAAATTGCGGTAAAACCTGCAAGCGCGAATAAAACTGAGCCAAACATAAACGAGACTACAAATAATTCTAAACCCAGTGCAGCACCGCAAACTTCGCCAATAGCTGCGCCAGTAGTCGCTACAGCAAGCCCGGCACCAACAACAATATTAAACCAGCAAGATGATATTTTAACGCGCCGTTTAAAGGCAACTACAACTTGGCTTGCAAGCCAAGCACCTAGCACAGTGAGTATCCAGCTGATGGGGGCAAGCAGTGATGCGCAGCTTAAAAATGACCTAGAAAAATTAAGCAGCCAATTGGAGTTGGATAATATTTTTGTTTACAGAACAAAAGTGAATAATTTGCCATTTTTAAGCGTGTTGTATGGTAGTTTTGCCGATCGTTTTGCGGCATCTCAAGCGCTAGAAAAATTACCAGTTGAAGTTCAAAAAAATCGCCCGCAACTGCGTACCATTGCAGGGGTGTTGCAAGAAACTAATTAAATATGTTGAAAACTTGATTAAAAACCAATAATTATAAAAATTTCAACAAGTTAGTATTGCAATTTAATGCGGATTATGCGATAAAACATTGCGTATAAAATTCTTTGGGAGTTAGCACGCCGTGCTTAGAAACAACAACAAGATTCACCATACTAAATTTAGTTTAGTTACTGTAATTGGCTTGATGCTCGCGGCTTGTGCACATCAATCAAAAGTGCCGCCATCTCAAGGTCATATTGATGGCAAAGCAAACACTCAAAATACCAGTCAAACAGCCGACCTCGCACCCATCCCTAAACTGGTAAGAAGCGCACCAATACTACCACCACCAAGAGCCACCAGCAAAGCGCAAACCTATAGCGTAGTGGTGAACGAAGTGCCCGTGAAAGAGATTTTGTTTGCGCTGGCTCGCGAAAGCAAACTCAATATTGACATTCACCCCAGCATACAAGGCCGCGCCACTTTAAACGCGGTCGATCAAACCTTACCCGCCATTTTAGAGCGCTTGGCAAGGCAGGTCGATTTAACTTGTAAAATGGAAGGCAATGTGCTATACATTGCACCAGACCAGCCAGTGCTAAGAATGTACAAGGTCGATTATGTGAACATGAATCGTGATACCAAAGGTTTTATAGGTGCAGATGGACAAATTTCTAGCGCTTCACAAAGTTCTGGCGCGGGTGGAACGGTTAGCAGCAGTACGGGTAATGGCGCAAACAACAGTTCACGCACTTCTGTGGACAGCATCTCTAAAAATCACCTTTGGGAATCCCTAATACAAAACGTTAAGGAACTGTTAGCCGAAACCGATAAAGAAGTCATTGTGACGCGTATAGGCAGTTCTGCAACAGCCACTCAAACTGCTGATAACACTCCTGCTGGCTCAGCAAATACGGCCACAAGCCGCGCAGAAGCTGGCAGAGCTGCTATAGAAGAGCGAAATCAACAGCAAACTGAATATAAAACGTTACTAGCAGCTAATGTGATTGCCAATGCGGAAACTGGCGTAATTAGCGTGCGTGCCACCAATAAACAGCACGAAAAGGTGCAAGAATTTATTGATAAGGTGATGGGTAGCGCTAGAAAACAAGTGTTAATCGAAGCGACTATTGTAGAGGTTAGATTAAACGATAGCTTTCAAGCTGGCATTGATTGGAGCCGCTTAAATAATGGACCCAATAACAGTGGCTTTGTATTTGGGCAAACGCTTGGCTCTAAAGGTTTTAACTTTAACCCAAGCACTGGTGCGGTTACTCAGGGGGGTGCAAATGCCCTTGGCATTGCTTCAACCGCGGGTTTATTCGCAGGCTATTTAAACCCTGCCAGCGCCATTGGCAATATCGCGGCTTCTATCACCCTACTTAAACAGTTTGGCGACACCAAAGTGTTATCCAGCCCAAAATTGATGGTGCTGAACAATCAAACAGCGGTATTGAAGGTAGTAGATAATTTGGTATATTTCACCGTGCAAGCGCAGCAATCTCAAGCAGCAGTTGGCGGCAGCGTGCTTTCAACCATTACAACCACGCCAAACACCGTACCAGTGGGTGTGGTGATGAGTGTCACGCCGCAAATTAACGATACTGGTAAGGTAAACGTGAATGTGCGACCTACAATATCTAGAGTGCTGAGTTTTGTACGTGACCCGAACCCGCAATTGCTAGCGATTCCAAGCCAAATTCCACAAATTCAAGTACGCGAAATGGAATCGATATTGCAAATTGATAGCGGTAATACGGCAGTGCTAGGTGGCTTGATGCAAGATGAAATTGTGCGTAACACTGATAAAGTGCCAGGCTTATCGGATGTCCCAGTTGTGGGTAAAATATTTACTGGTAAGAATGATGCCAGCCAAAAAACCGAGTTAGTAATTTTTCTACGTCCAACCGTGATTTCAAGCGCCAGCTTAGAAAGTGATGAGTTGCAAGCTTACAAACAGTATTTACCAGCACAACAATTACAAAACGTGCTGGAAGACGCGAATTGATTCGTGAGTTTACCGCCGATGAGTCTTTTAATTAAAGCGCTGGATAAGGCCGAGAATGATAAGGGTGAGCATTCTAATACTAAAAAGCAGGTCGAAAAAAGCAAGACTAAAGGTCTAGCGGGTGAAGACTTAGCGCTATCGCTTAGCCCTACAAATAGCACCCTTGTACAGCCTGGTGTTGCAATCAAACCTAGTGCCGCAAGTAAACCCAGCACTAGCGCGGCAGAACACAGCGGTAGTGCTTCAACACCTTCAATTGTTTCTTCCACTTCACCAGCGTCTTCTGCCTCACCCAAAAGCGCAGCCAATGTATTTTCTGCAAAAAGCGTTAGAGTAAACAATCAAAATACAAGCTTAGCTTTGATAACAGGTGCAGGCTTGGTGGCTTTACTGGCGATGGGCATTTATTTTTACCAGTTTGTCGATAACACGCCCAATGTTGTGATTCCACCGCAACCTATCGCTGAGGCTCCAGCGCTACAACAGACAATTGAGGCTCAACCAGCAGAAACCCTAATAGCACAACAAGCAGTGGCGGCTGTACCTGTGCCTGTGCCTGATGAGCCGATGCAGTTAGCCGAAAATCAAGAATTGCCAGAAGTGCCTGTCAAAAAAAGAGCTAAAAAGCCCATTCTTGCTGAAGATGAAGCGCTTGTTGCGCCTGATGATGTGGCCGTAGAAAATTCAGCAGAACCTGCCGAACCCATTATTGCAGCAAAGCCAAACAGAAAAATGGCAAAATCGAAAAACTTACAATTGGGTGAATCTATCGCTTCGTCAAGCGCCTCAATTAGCGTCACCAAAACCACTGCACAAGCAGGCGTCAATCCAGTTTTAATGAGCGCTTACGAGGCTTATAACGCAGGTGACGATGCAAGCGCACAAAAGTTGTACAAGCAAGTGCTGCAGCGCGATGTACGCAATGTGGATGCGCTGTTAGGTTTAGGCGCGATTGCTTCACGTCAAGGCCGCGTGGCAGATGCGAATGGTTGGTTTAGTAAGGTGCTGGAGGTTGACCCGCGAAACAGCGTGGCGCAAGCCGCTATGCTTGATAATCCACCACAAGGTAATGAGGCCAATAATGAAAGCCGCATTAAAAATATGCTGGCAAAACAGCCTGATGACGCTAATTTACATGTGGCATTAGGCAATTTGTATGCCGAGCAAAATCAATGGCCAGCCGCACAGCAAGCTTATTTTGATGCGTATAGTTTGAATAGTAGCGCAGATAATGCCTTTAACTTAGCCGTGAGTTTAGATCAAATGGGTAAACCTAAATTGGCCTTGCCCTATTACCAGCGAGCCTTAGCGCAAGCCTCGGCAACCAGTAGCATAGATAAAGCCGCGCTAGAAGCGCGTATTGCAGCGATTCAGTAAATAGTAACAAGCGAAAAAATTTAAATAATGGCAGTACTTTAATAATGGCAGAACAGCGACGTAAATTACGCTTAGGCGAACTTATGATACAGCAAGGCCTGATTAGTCAGGATCAGCTGCGTATTGCATTAATCGAGCAAGAGCAAAATGATATTCCGCTAGGCCGTCAACTAGTGAGGCTAGGCTTTGTTAGTGAAGCCATGGTGCGCGATTTAGTTGCACATACCATTGGCCAAGAAAGTATCGATTTAACTACTGTGGTGGCCGATGCAGATGCGTTAAGCATGGTGCCAGAAGACTTTTCGCGGCGCTACCACTTATTGCCCGTTGCCTACGAAGACAACACCAAAACCATGGTGGTAGCGATGGCGGACATGTTTAATGTGGTGGCGCTAGATCAGCTGCGCGCCATGCTGGGCGGGCAGATACAGCTTAAACCTGTGTTAGCCGCCGAGGCGCAATTAGAAGAACATATTGATCAATTTTATGGTTATGAGCTCTCGGTTGATGGCATTTTACGCGAGATTGAAACAGGTGAAATTGATTATCAAAGCCTAACGGCCGATGGTGATGAGTACACGCAGCCCGTGGTGCGGCTGGTAGGTGCATTGTTGATGGATGCGGTAAAACGTGGCGCATCAGATATTCACTTTGAGCCAGAATATGCATTTTTGCGTATTCGCTACCGTATTGACGGTGTGTTGCAGCAAGTACGCAGCCTGCACAAAAGCTATTGGCCTGGCGTTGCGGTGCGCTTAAAAGTGATTTCTGGCATGGATATTGCCGAAACACGTGCGCCGCAAGATGGTCGCTTAAACATGAATTTATGTGGCCGCCCGATTGATTTCAGGGTGTCAGCGCACCCCACCATTCATGGCGAAAATATCGTATTGCGCGTACTGGATCGTGAAAGATCGATTATCCCGCTAGAACGCATGGGGCTTCGCACCAGCACCTTAGAGCAGCTCAAACTAATGATGACGCGGCCAGAGGGCATATTGGTTGTGACAGGCCCTACTGGTAGCGGTAAAACCACTACGTTATATTCACTACTATCGCATCGAAACACCGAGGCGGTGAACATCATGACCTTGGAAGATCCAGTGGAGTATCCCGTCACAATGATGCGGCAAACTTCGGTGGCAGAAGTGAATAAGATTGATTTTGCCAACGGCATCCGCTCGATTATGCGGCAAGACCCCGACATTATTTTGGTGGGCGAGGTGCGCGATGCTGATACCGCCACTATGGCTTTTCGCGCCGCCATGACGGGGCATCAGGTATTTACTACACTGCACACCAATTCTGCCTTGGGTGCTTTTCCTAGGTTAATCGATATTGGCATTTCGCCCGATATTATGGCGGGCAATATTATCGGCGTGGTGGCGCAGCGCTTGGTACGGGTGCTTTGTCCACATTGTAAAGAGCCAGCCAAACCTAGTGAAGATGAGCGCAAAATTTTGGGCGTTAAGCGTAATGAGGCGATACAAATATTCAGGCACAAAGGTTGCAAACGCTGCAATCAAAATGGCTATCGTGGTCGCATGGCAATAATGGAACTGCTGCGTATTGATTCTGACATGGATTCGCTTATTGCGCGCCGCGCGCATTTTGATGAGCTACGCGATATGGCGCTTGCAAAAGGTTTTAATACCTTAGCTGACGATGGTGTGCGACGTATTTTAGAAGGCTATACCAGCATAGAAGAAGTGATGCGCGTGATTGATCTCACCTCACGCATCGCTCATTAAATTAAGTCATGAGGCAAATTTAAGCCGTGGCAACCTATAACTACAGGGCAATCGACCAAACTGGCCGCCATGCGCAAGGGCAGATAGATGCGCTTAACGAGGCAGATTTAGAAATTCGCCTTGAGCGCATGGGTTTAGATTTAATTACCTTTAAATCGACTGCAAAATCCACAAAAGCATTCTCACAAAATAAAGTGAGCAATCGCGATTTAGTTATGTTTTGCTTTCAATTAGAGCAGCTTACCAGCGCAGGTGTACCCATTATAGATGGCTTAAACGATTTGCGTGAAAGTACCGCGAACCCTTATTTTCAAAAGGTGTTGGGCGCATTGGCGGGTGAGGTAGAAGGCGGCCAAATGTTGAGCCAAGCCATGGCGGAACATCCCGATGTATTCGACGAAGTATTTGTGAATTTGGTGGCAGCGGGTGAGCAAACAGGGCGGCTGCCAACCGTGTTTGAAAATTTAAGTGAAACCTTAAAATGGCAAGATGAGTTAATGTCACAAACTAAGCGGCTATTGGCTTATCCGCTGTTTGTGTTTGTAGTGGTGATGGCAGCGGTGACTTTTTTAATGATTTACTTAGTGCCAGAAATGGTGAAATTTTTAAATAGTTTAGGCCAAGAGTTGCCTTTAAACACTAGAATTTTAATTTTTATCTCAAATGCGTTTGTACAATATTGGTGGCTAATTTTAGCGCTGCCAGTGGTTGTGGTGACGGGGATCGTAAGCTATATCAGGCAAAGCCCAGAGGCGCGTTATCGTTTCGATTACATTAAGCTTAAGCTGCCATTAACGGGTGAAATATTGCATAAAATTATTATGGCGCGCTTTGCGCGATATTTTGCACTGATGTACCAAACAGGCATCCCGATATTAGATGCGATTAAAACCTGCGAAAAAATCGTCGGTAACCGCGTCATTGCAGATGCACTTAGCCGCGCTCATGCCCAGATTAACGCGGGTGATAGCATGAGTGAGAGCTTTCATAACGCGGGCTTGTTTCCGCCTTTAGTGGTGCGTATGATTAAAGTGG
>JAYVRE010000189.1:0-7255 GCA_043776535.1 Methylotenera sp.
CTATCTTTGGCGTAATTTGCAAAAAATAATATGTTTTTGTGTAATGAAATTTTATTCCGCAAAAATGGAAATAACCGCGTGCTTACTGGATATAAATTACATTTAGGGCGAGATTTTGAGGGGCTGAGATGACCTAATTAGCCAATTCAATGCTGAGTATCTGGTATGGACTTTTAATCTGTTTGTAGTGGGTTCGATTCCCGCACGCCCTACCAATTAAAAAGCCTTGTTCAATGACTAGGCTTTTTTATTTTGGCGCACTTTTATATTTTGGTATACCCAGAGGGATTCGAGTTCCTGATTCCTTGGTTGGTTGACATGTCTATCCGACAGAACCTAAGTATTGATGCCAAAGCCTGTGAGCGAGTATTTTGCATTGACACAATAGAGCCGCAGCTTAGCTTTAGTCAGTACAGAATATAGCGCAGAAACTAAAGCTTGGTTTGAGCGCGAAACACCAACTTTTACTCGCTACACAGTAATCATCAATCAGTTTTTATAATGTAACTCATTAAATTATTGGTGCAGCTGGTTAAGTGGACGCACTTTAATAGTGCATAAAGAGTAATGTAGAGTTTAATAATTAAATTATTATTTTATTAAGTGATTGATATTGATGCTTAATAATTATTTTTTAGAAGTGGCATACTCTTTGCATTACAATTTATAACGAGAAATCGACTTTTAATTTAAAGTTGGCTGCTACAAGTTTCAAAAAGATAACTAGGGTTCCGACTTTGATTTGCTAAAGTGTCTGGTCCAAGAGTTGTCGGCCACAACCTGCTGCAAGCAGCTTGGGCTACACGGAGGGATAAAAGCCCGGGAGGATGCATTTTTAAATGCCGCCTTCTCGACTTTTTAACCAATTTTGGGTAGCCATGCATTCAGATTATTCCAATTTATTTAGATACTATTTAGCCAAAATGTTATTTTTCGTGGCGTATCATGTTGCGCATTAAAGTAGCCATTGAAAGCTGGCGCGGTATGTGGGTAATCCGCGGCGAGCTCAGTCGTCGTGCCTATTGGTTGCTGGCGCTGGTAGGTTTGCTATTGCCGATTGCGGCTTGGTGGTGGTTATCTGATAGCGGCTTGATGGATAAGGTTTTTATGCCAAGTCCTTTAGATGTGCTTATGCGTGCTTTAACGTGGTTTAAAGATGAAGAGTTGATGCACGATGTTGGAATTAGCACCTACCGTGTTTTTGCAGGCTTTGTCTTATCTGCTGTATTGGCCATTCCACTGGGGGTGCTGATAGGCACCTATCAGCCGATGAAGGCCATGTTTGAGCCGCTTACCGACTTTATTCGCTACATGCCCGCCGTCGCCTTTATTCCTTTAGTCATGCTGTGGGTGGGCATTGATGAGGGTTCTAAGATTGCCATTATTTTTATTGGTACATTTTTTCAGATGGTGCTGATGATTGCTGAAGACATCCGTCGCGTGCCAATAAATCAAATCGAAGCTGCGCATACCATGGGCGCGAATCGTGGCGAAATCGTATCTCTTGTCATCATTCCATCCGCAAAGCCTGCTTTGCTAGATACGCTGCGTATCACGATGGGTTGGGCATGGACTTATTTAGTAGTGGCGGAGCTAGTAGCCGCAAATTCTGGACTAGGCTACTCCATTTTGCGGGCGCAGCGCTTTATGCAAACCGACAAAATATTCGCAGGCATTATTCTGATTGGGTTGATTGGCTTGTCGATTGATCAGCTTTTCCGCTGGTTGCATCGCAAAAGCTTTCCTTGGCTACACGCAAAATAAAACAAATAAATACGGCAAAAATGAACACTAAAATAAACATCATCTCAGCAAACAAAACCTTTGGAAAAGGCGATGGTGGCGTTGTTGCGCTACAAAATATCAATTTAGACATTGAAAACAATGAATTCGTGACCTTTGTGGGTGCATCAGGTTGCGGTAAATCAACTTTGTTACGTTGCATTGGTGGGCTGGAAAGTCTTTCATCAGGCAGCATTAACCTAGACGGTGCGCCAATCAATAAGCCTGGCGCCAATCGAGCCATGGTGTTTCAGCACTATAGTTTGTATCCGTGGTTATCAGTTATTAACAATATCAAGTTTAGTCGATTGCTTAGGGCAGGGCGTGAAGATTTGACCTCTTCGGATGTGGAAGCTGCATCTGGCCGCGCCGATGCTTTGCTGGCTTTGATGGGGCTCACGCATGTACGTAATAGCTACCCAAATCAGCTTTCTGGTGGCATGCAGCAACGCGTGGCCATTGCCAGAGCGCTTATGCCACGCCCACAAATATTGCTTATGGACGAGCCATTTGGCGCATTGGATGCACAAACACGCGAAGTGATGCATGACTTGATTTTGCATGTATCAAAATTAGAAAAAACTACCATTGTGTTTGTCACGCATGATGTAGAAGAGGCGATTTACTTAGGGCAGCGCGTCGTCGTAATGGCGCCGCGCCCAGGCCGTATTGACAGTATTTATAAGGTAGATTTGCCTGCGAAGCGCGACCAAGATATGAAGTTATCACCCAGATTTTTACAGCAAAAAAAAGAGATTTTAATGCGCATTCGCGAAACTGCGGGTATGCACACAGATTATGAACTGCTAGAACGCATGACACGTCAGGCAGGGGTTGTGTAATTTAAGTTGTTTCAAAAGTAACAAGTAGTTTGTCAAGTAACAGTAATTAAATAACTATAGCAGTTTCACTTAATTTAGGAGATTGAAAATGGAATTGAAAAAACTGATTTTAGCCGCCGCATTGATCAGCGCATCGCTCTCTGTATCAGCCGCAACCCCGATGAAGCTAGCACTGACCACTTGGATTGGCTACTCACCATTTTATGTGGCAGAAGGCATGGGGTTGTATAAAAAACATGATTTAAAAGTCACGCTGCAAACCTTTTCTGACCCTGCTATGCTACCAAGCGCCGTTGCCAGCAAAGCCGCAGATGGCTCTATGATGACTTACGACCAGCTGATTGGCGCGGTGGCGCAAGGTCAAAAGCTTAAAGTAGTGATGCCGATTGATTATTCAAATGGTGGTGATGCTGTATTAGCTGATAAGACCATTAATAAAATGACTGATTTAAAAGGTAAAAAAGTGGCTTATGCCCCTTTGTCACCTTCTGATTTTTTAATTTCTTACGCGCTTAAAATCAATGGCATGAGCACAAAAGATATTAGCCCTGTCAACATGGCGCCTGAAGCCATTCCTTCTGCAATGGCGTCTAAAGCGGTGCCAGCAGGCACTACGTATGAGCCAAATGTTTCGCAAATTTTGGCAATGGGCGGTGGCGCTAAGTTTCATGTGATTTATTCATCTAAAGAAGCGCCTGGCTTAATTGCAGACGTACTGGTGTTTGACGAGGCTTACATTAAAAAGAACCGCAAGCCAATTGCAGCTTTGGTGCAGGCTTATTTAGAAGGCCTTGCTTACATGAACTCTCACCCGAAACAAGCTTCCGAAATCATCGGCAAAGCCATTGGCGTGTCGGGTAAAGAAGTGTTAGAGCAACTGAAAGGCGTGTATAACATCCCGCAAAAAGAGATGCTGCTGCCATTTAAAATAGGCAAAGATACTAAATCTTATTTTGTGAGCGGCGAAGTCATAAACGAAATTTTAATCAATAGTAAGCAAATTAAAGCACCTGTGGTTATTAAAACCACAATGGATGACAGCTTTGTTAAAGCCTTAGCTAAATAGACATGCTGATGCAGCACAGTGCGCTCATTGTGATTGATATGCAGCGAGATTTTTTAGATGCAGGTGGCTACGCAGCAAATGCAGGGCTGGATGTGAGTGCATTGCGCAAGCCTATTCCTTACATTTGCAAACTGTTGGATTTTGCACGTAGCCATAATATTTTAGTGATACACACGCGGGAAGGCCATCGACCCGATATGCGCGATTGCCCACCAACCAAGCTGGCGCGCAGTCGCAAGGCGGGGGCAGAAATTGGTGGTACAGGGTCGTTAGGGCGCTTGTTAATTAGGGGTGAACATGGTCACGATATTATTGACGAGCTAAAGCCATTAGCAGGCGAACCGATAGTGGATAAACCTGGTTACGGCGCATTTCATCAGACCGATTTAGCGCAAATTTTAGATGCGCACGATATTAAACGCTTATTGATTTGCGGCCTGACGACTGAAGTGTGCGTGCATTCGACTTTGCGCGAGGCAGTGGATAGAGGTTATGACTGCATTTTGGTGTCGGATGCTTGCGGTTCGTCTTATCCAGATTTGCACGATGCGGCAATGAAGATGGTTACTATTGAAGGCGGTATTTTTGGCCGAATCTGCGACACGCAGACGGTAATAAACGAATTAGGAATGCGGCGATGAGTATTGAAAAAAAAGTGTTGTGGGAAGAGATGATTCCAGGTGGTAATCATTGGTCTGGCCTGATGCGGCGCGGCACTGCATTACGGCTAACAGATTTAGGCGGTGGTGCCAATTGTTCTGCATTGTTTTATAACGCAGAAGATAAGCTAGAACGCTACAACTTATCTGACACCTTAAAAGCGCAGCACACGGCCTTTTTAACCGCAGGCAATGTATGTTACAGCGATATGGGACGGGTGCTGGCTTCGATTATTGATGACAATGTAGGCTGGCACGACACCATTTGCGGTGTGTCTGACACCAATATGGTGACAGCGCAATATGGCACAAGCAGCTACCAAACACATCGTAATGATATGTATCGCAATGGCAAAGATGGCCTATTAATCGAACTAGCCAAGCATGGTTTAGGTAAGCGCGATTTAACGGCCAGCGTTAATTTTTTTAGCAAGGTGACACCAGATGAAGCAGGAAATTTAAGCTTTGTCGTCAACAATAGTAAAGCTGGAAGCACTGTGGATATACGCTTTGACATGAATGTGCTGTTAATCTTATCTGCTGCACCGCATCCATTAGACCCTAAGATTACTTACCAACCAGCGAGCGTGAAGCTTTCTGCCTATCATGCGGACGTTGTTACCCGCGATGATATTTGCCGCAATAGCTGCCTACAAAATGGCCGTGGTTTTGTGAACACAGAAAGATACTACTTATGATAGTTGAGAGCACATTAAACCCAAGCAATGCCTTGCTAGACCAAACTTGCAACGCGGGCGATTCGTGGATGGCAGAAGTTAAAAAAGGCCAATTTTTTCGCATATTAGATTTGGAAGGTAACCAGGCGGTAGATACCCTATTTTATAGGGCTAATAACCCAGAAGAGCGCTATAGCGCGGTGGACACGATTGCACGGCAACGTCAGCTTTACTTAACGACAGGCTCTGTGCTGTATTCTAGTGAAGGTAATGCGATGTTGACCATTGTAGCCGACACTTGTGGCCGCCACGACACGCTGGGCGGTGCATGCTCTGCCGAGAGTAATACCACGCGCTACGACCTTGCCAAACGCCCGATGCACAGCTGTCGCGACAGCTTCATGCACGCGTTGCATACTTGCGTCTGCGCTAGCCACATGAGCAAGCGCGACATCACAGGCAATATCAATTTTTTTATGAACGTGCCAATCATGACTGACGGTAGTTTAATGTTTGCTGATGGTATTTCAGGACCAGGTAAATATGTAGAAATGCATGCTGAGATGGATGTCATCGTATTGATTTCAAACTGCCCACAACTGAACAACCCATGCAATGGTTACAACCCAACGCCAGTGCGCTTACTGGTGTGGAACTAAACTGTACGTGCAGGCGAATTGCGGCGTTGCGCGGTGCTCAAAATCCTCATGTACGCTGTGTACATTCCGGTTTTTCCGCTCCGTGCGCCTTGCACTTCATCCTGCTCGCACAGTTTAGATAATTTGCTACAGGACGACCTGATAGCGTGCAAAACGAGCGAGACGACTCGCACATGAGGTTTTAATGTTTACAAAAGTGTTAATAGCAAATAGAGGCGAGATTGCCTGTCGCATTATTCGCACGCTCAAAAAAATGGGCATCGCATCAGTGGCGATTTATTCTGAGGCCGATGCAGGCGCACGCCATGTATTAGACGCTGATGAAGCGGTTTGTGTCGGCACAGCGCCTGCGGCTGAGAGTTATTTGAATGTGCAAAAAATACTACAAGTAGCTGCCGATACTGGTGCGCAAGCCATTCATCCTGGTTATGGATTTTTATCAGAAAACGCCAGTTTTGCAGAGGCTTGCGAGGCCGCAGATATTGTATTTATTGGCCCTACACCGCAGCAAATGCGTGATTTTGGCTTAAAACATACGGCGCGAGATTTAGCCCAGAAAAATGGCGTACCTTTGTTGCCTGGCACAGGCTTGCTAAAGGACGTGGCAGAAGCAAAATTTCAAGCGGAGAAAATTGGCTACCCTATCATGCTAAAAAGCACCGCAGGTGGCGGTGGTATTGGCATGCAACTGATTTGGGCAGAGAGCGAATTAGCGGCTGCATTTGAATCTGTACAACGCTTATCTAAAAATAATTTTAAGGATGGTGGCATTTACCTCGAAAAATACGTACAAGCCGCGCGGCATATTGAGGTACAGATTTTTGGTGATGGCAAGGGGCATGTAACTGCACTGGGCGAGCGTGATTGTTCCGTGCAGCGTCGTAATCAAAAAGTGATCGAAGAAACGCCTGCGCCTAATATATCAGATGAGATTAGAAAAGCCTTGTGTGAAACGGCAGTAAAACTCGCCAGCGCGCTTAACTATCGTTCTGCAGGCACGGTTGAGTTTGTGTACGATAACGACACGCAACAATTTTACTTTTTAGAGGTAAACACACGCCTACAAGTAGAGCATGGCGTGACTGAATTGGTAACAGGCGTTGATTTGGTGGAATGGATGGTGCTCACTGCGGCTGGTGATTCTGGGTTTTTAAGCCAGTATTCACACCAACCCAATGGACATGCAATTCAAGTGCGGGTGTATGCAGAAGATGCCAATAAAAACTTTCAACCATCTAGTGGCGTGTTGACTGAGGCGATATTTTCTAGTTCAGCCAGAATCGATACATGGGTGCAGCGCGGTAGTGAGATTTCACCATTTTATGACCCATTAATTGCTAAAGTATTGGTGTATGCGGCGAATCGCGATGCGGCTGTGCAGTCAATGCAAAACGCCCTAGCTGAAACCAAGCTTAGCGGCATCGAGACGAATTTAGAGTATTTGCGCCAAGTGCTGGCTGATAGCGTTTTCCCCGCAGGCACACAAATCACGCGCTATTTAAACACATTTGTGTACAAACCCAACACCATCGACGTACTCGATGGCGGCGTGATGACCACGATTCAAGAC
>JAYVRE010000190.1:0-7242 GCA_043776535.1 Methylotenera sp.
TAACGGCTGGCTTGTGGTATGGCACTAAATTGCAAAGTTATGCAGTTTTTAGTAATTCAGATCAAGACTACTCGGCGTTTGGTGAATTTTTAGCTCAACATAGTGGCACTAATATCTACTTAATTGTAGATGCGGTTGAAGAAGATTACAAGCTAGAAAGCATGCCGCACACCACTGGCGGGGCGCGGCGCGAAATTGTAGAGCGCAAACTCAATCAATTTAATCGTAATAGCGTGTATCGCGCTGCACACTTTATTAATCGCAGTATCGATAAACGTAGAGACGATAACTTTCTGTTTGTCGCACTTAACAATGCCGATTTTTTACAAGGTTGGATGAACGTTATTCAGGCTAACCATGCGCCTTTGGTAGGCGTGTATTTGCTGTCTATGCTTAGCCAAGCGGTGGTGCGCCAAATGAAGCTAATGGCTTCGCACATATTGCTGTGCGAGCGCCTATCTTCTGGCTTAAGGCAAACTTATTTGCACAATGGCCGCCTGCGTATGAGCCGTCTGGCACCAATGAAAGATGTGAAGCCTAATCAACTTGCGTATTTTTATTTGGTAGAAATCGAAAAAACGCGGATGTATTTAATTAGCCAGCGTTTAATTACCAATGCAACACCCATTCAATTGGTGATGGCGTCCATGGATGACTCGCATGCGGAAATTGCAAAAGGCATTAGCCAAGAACAGGGGCTGGAGTGCAAGGTGGTCGATATTTTGGCCTATGCCAAAAATAATAATATCAGCCCAGATTTAGTTAAAACGCACCCAGAAATTTTGCACATGCAGTTGCTGGCAAACGGTAATGTGCCCGATAACTTAGCACCAGTTACGTTTAGTAAGATACATGGCCTAAATAATATTCGCCGTAAAATCAACATAGCAACCGCCTGTGTGGCAGCAACAGGTGTAGTTTTGGCTGCCTATTATGCATGGCAAGGCGCTCAACAAAAAGATCAGTTGCAATTAATTAGTGCACAAACTCGGTCGCAACAGCAGCAATACGAAGAGGTTGCAAAAAATTTCCCAACCACGCCTATCGCCAGTACCGAGTTAAAAATCGCTGCCGAATTAGCGCAAACCATTAAAAGTAATAGCCAATCGCCTCGCCAACTTATGCAAGTATTGAGCGGTGCTTTTGAAGCCTCACCAGAGATTGAATTAACTAGAATCCGCTGGGTGCAAACCAACGATAGGGAGCTTAAAGACGATGCTGGCGGCGCTAATAATGCGCAAAGTCAAAATAATCAGCCAGTAACAACGGCTGATAATGACCCCAGTAAACTCGTGCAAGTGGGCTTTATCAATGCAGAAATTAAAGGCTTTACGGGCGATTATCGCGCGGCTTTAAATAGCGTCAACCAGTTTGTAACGCACTTGCGTGAAAATAACTCGGTGGGAAACGTGCTGATATTGCAGGAGCCTGTCAATGTAAGTTCGCTCGCCAATTTGCAAGGCAGCACCACCGATGAAAGCGCCACGACAGAGCGCCCGCCTGCAATATTTAAACTAAAAATAATATTAAAGCCAACTAATATGGCGGCGCAACTGTGAGATTAAAATCATGAGTTTAACCCCGCAAGATTGGCGCAAATTACGCTACCCAATAATCAGCCTAGGAGCCGCTCTGGTACTAGTGGGGCTATTAGTCAGCTTTGCAGACCAATATCGCATAAAAAATGAAACAGCCTTGCAAACACAGCAAAATCTGCTGAATCAGGCACGCCAAAAACTTCAATCTTCTGGCTTAGAAAAAGACACGATTATTCAATATCTGCCAGCCTATAACGAATTGTTGGCAAGTGGTTTTATTGGTGAAGAGCGGCGTATTGAATGGATAGAAACCTTGCGCCAAATTCATGCAAAACATAAATTGTTTAGCATTGATTATAGTATTGGCCTGCAAGAAAGCTACACGCCCAGTTTTTTGCCTAACTTAGGCAGCTTTAGGTTGAATCGTTCTGTAATGAGCCTAAAATTAGATATGCTACATGAGGGCGATATTTTGGCGCTTTTAGATGGCCTGCACGAGCAAACCACCCCGTTTATTGTGCGCGATTGCGAAATACAACGCCCCATTGGCGCGAGGATAAATGTTAAAAATGTGGCGGCAAACATGCAAGCTAATTGCGAAATAGATTGGCTAACGTTGCGCGATCCACAACTTTCAAATGCAACATCGGCGGTGGCATTATGATGAAAATTTTTATTTTATTATTTATATTTTTTAGCCAACTAGTTTTTGCACCCTTGGCATTAGCAGCCGAGCCCATTGGCCGCTTGTTTACCTCGCCCGCAGAACGCAGTAACCTAGATTACCTAAGGCAAACCAAGAAAAAATTAATAACCCCCACGATTGTTGATGCACAAATCGATGCCCCAAAGGCCGCGCTAATACTGCTTCCTGAGGTAGTTAATTTGCAGGGCTATGTAAAACGCAACGATGGCAAACAAGGCACCGTGTGGGTGAACGACCAAGCCCTGCAAGAAAACTCAGGCAATAAAGATGTGCAAGTGGGCAAGCTGCAAGAAAACAGCAACCGCGTACCGATTAAGCTATCCGCCAACGGCAGAAGACTAAACTTAAAAGCTGGCCAAGTTTACGACCCCGAAAACAATCATGTACGTGAAGCCCGTAACCACGGTGCGCAAGGCAACAGTGGCACGATTGATGTTGATGGTACGATTGGCGATAACGGTTTATAAAAATTAAGTTTTATGAAAAAACTTAATCAAGTAAACAAGAAACAAAAAGGCGCAGCATTAATTTTAATGGCTTTTATGATTGGCATAGCCACAGCCGCCTACTTGCTTCATTCGCTAGACCCAGAGCGATTAAGAGTACAGCAAAATAAAAAAACCTATCAATCACTTAATGAAGCAAAACAAGCGTTGATTGCTTGGGCGGTGAATCACCCAAATACGCCTGGTTTGATGCCATACCCCGATAGAAATAATGATGGAAATTATGACGATACGGCCGATTGCTATGCTTCTAATATAAATTTTGCACCTCAATTTACGCTAGGGCGCCTACCCTTATTCAAAAATGATCCAAATTGCGTCAATGCTAAGGTCAGTGTTACTTCTGGCGTTTCAGAAGATTTTCGTGATGGCACAGGCGAAAGACTCTGGTATGAAGTGTCTAATAATTTGCTACACGACTACAAAAACAATGGTGGCAACCCTAATGGAACATCCCCAATTATTAATCCTAGCAAAATCACTGCACCAACAAACCCTTGGTTTGTAGTGCGTGATAGAAATGGAGCAATTATCTCGGATAGAGTCGCAGCGGTGATTATTGCGCCAGGCGCTCCAAGTGCCGCTCAAGATCGCTCTGGCGGTATTGCTAATCCTAATCAATACCTTGATAAAATAGTGATGGCAGATAATACGCCTTACCAAAACTATGGTTATCAAGACCTAGCAACAAACCCCGTACAAGAATTTATTGTTGGCGATGATTTTAGAATGGTTGCAAAAAACGACCCTACCTATAAAGACCAATCTATAGAACCTTATTATTACAATGATAAATTAGTTTACATCACGATAGACGAGCTGATGTATGCAATAGAGAAGCGAGTCTTAAATCAGACCAAAGAAGCACTGTCAAAATTTAAAATAGCCAACGGATTTTATCCTTTTGCTGCAGACTTGGGTTTTCATACCTCTCCGAATCCCAACCAAAATCAGTGTACACAAGGTAATTTAAGGGGTTTGTTACCAGTTAATACACCTTCTACGCATACTTGTTCATGCACGTCATCTACTAGAACCTGCAACTGTAATTTTGGTGTAGAGAATTCAATTTCTTTTACTAGAGGTGCGGGTACTTTCGTAGCAACTGGTGGGGGCGCAAACGCGCCTACTGGAGCTTGTTCAGTAAGCCCCTTGTCCACGAATACATGTACATGCAATGGTGCGGGTGGCTGTAAAAGGGCTTCAGGAGCAGTGCAATTTAGTTGTGATGCTTGTGGGACATGTACGGCAACAGTTGCGGGTACAAATAGGTTCAGCACAACAGGAATTTTTACTAACTCAACAGGAGTTTGTACATTTACCCCTAGTCAAGCCACTTGTGCAAATAGTGCTAATGGAACATTTACGTTGGCACCGTGTAATGTGAATGAGATGGTAAAATCTTTACCAACGGCTGGTGGTTTGTTGCCAGCTTGGTTTATGGCTAATCAATGGGAAAAATATATTGTTTATGCTGTCTCTAGTGCCTGCATTTCAACAGGCACTTGCTTGGCAAGCGCTTCGCCGCCTAAGATTACAGTTGGACTCAATCAAAATATCAATGCCATTGTTGCTGGTTCTTTGGTTGATCCTAACAATTCTTGTAACATTGCAAATTACTTAAGTAGCGCAGAAAATACAAATGTGGTTATAAGTAATGGCATACAAGATTCAATATATCAAAAAACTCAGGTAAAAACATTGGCCAATACTGATCAATTAGTGACAATTCCATGAAATTTAAAAAAACTAGGCAACAGGGGTTTACTTTGGTCGAAATGGCCATGGTTTTGGTCATTCTTGGCTTTGTGTTGGCGGCATTATTGTTGCCGCTTCAAGCGCAACGTAAACAGTTGGCACAATCGCAAACGGAAAATACCTTAGAAAGTGCTAAACAAGCTTTGTTAGGGTATGCACAACAACAAGGGCGGCTGCCTTGCCCTGCAACCAATAATGGCACAGCAGTTTTTCCTGATGATGCAGGCGCAGCAAACCCTCTGGGTGGTACGCATAATATTGTGCCACCAAACCCAGCTGTGCCCAATTGTGTGGCTCAGTCAGGATTTTTACCTGCGGCTACTTTAGGGTTACAACCAACAGATTCACAAGGCTTTGCATTAGATGCTTGGAATAATCGAATTAGATACGCAGTTGCGGCAGATAATAGCAGTATTAGAGTTCCTACAGGTGCAACAGCAGCTTGTGGAGGTGATACGGCACCAGACTTTACGACTTCTGGCAATCTGGCGGCTGTTGGTTTAGTTTGTCTAGCACCCGAGCTAAGAGTTTGTAACTCTGCAACTGGAATAACGGCAACTAATTGTTCAGCTGCAGTGCCAGAAGTAAACTACGCCATTAATAATGCAGTCGCAGTTATTTATTCAACGGGTGCTACAGGTGCACAAGGCTCTGTAGGTCGTCCTGATGAACTTGCGAACTTAGATGGTAATACTGTATTTGTTAGTCACGATATTTCACTAGCAGCCGCACCAAACGAATTTGATCATCTCGTTACTTGGATTTCACCATATGTACTTTACAACGCGATGATTCAGGCTGGGCAACTTCACTAAACAATTGCAATGAACGACAACCAACTCCTACGTTATAGCCGCCACATTTTATTGCCAAAGATTGGTTATGAAGGCCAAGAAAAGCTCACAAAAAGTCATGTGTTGATTGTGGGTGCGGGTGGTTTGGGTTCGCCAGCAGCCTTATATCTAGCGGCTTCTGGCGTGGGTAAGCTCACGATTTGTGATTTTGATATTGTCGATTTAACTAATTTGCAACGGCAGATTATTCACACCACGCAATCAGTCGGCATCAATAAAGCGGTCTCTGCCCAGCAGACTATTTACGAAATTAATCCTGAAGTTGTGGTGCAAACCATTCAGCAAAAATCTTCTGAGGCTGAGTTTAAAGTATTAGTAGAAACTGCGGATGTGGTGATTGATTGCAGTGATAATTTTGCTACGCGTTATGCGCTGAACCGCGTGTGTTTGCAACTTAAAAAACCGCTGGTTTCTGGCGCGGCCATTGGCTTTGAAGGGCAAATTAGCGTGTTTGATTTTAGGCATGAAAATAGCCCGTGTTACCACTGCTTGTTCCCCGACTTAAATAATGCTGGGGCCGAAGATGCGGATTTGCGTTGCGCAACTAATGGCGTATTTGCGCCGCTAGTGGGCATGATAGGTACTACGCAAGCGGCAGAGGCGCTAAAGCTGCTGATGGGTATTGGCGAAAGCTTGCAAGGCAGATTACTGCTACTGGATGCGCTAAGTATGGAGTGGCGCACCATCAAGCTAGCACGCGACCTTGCGTGCGTGGTATGTGCCGATTAATATAATGTAGGAGCGATTTTTCACGTACGAATAATCTGCTTTAGCAGATATATTCTACGGGGAAGCCAATAGCTGGCTTAAATCGCGAAAAGTTTTATTCGCACAATAAATTGTGCTCCTACCGTGTTATTTACCACCCACCAAGCTTTTAACCGCAGCTACTAAATCGCCTGGCATCACCACAATTTTGCTGTTGTTAGAGGCTGATATTTTTTGCAAGGCGGTAATGTAGCGGTCGCCTAGCAAAAACGTGGCAGAGGTATTGTTTTCTTTTACCGCTTCTGCGATAAACTTAATCGATTCGGCTGATGCTTTGGCGGCAATCATTTGCGCTTCAGCATCCTTGCGAGCTGCTTCTAGCCTAGCTTCTGCGTTTAGAATTAGCGATTGTTTTGCACCTTCGGCCTCGGTGACTACGGCCACGCGTTCGCGCTCGGCGGCGGCTTGGCGTTCCATCGCGTCTTGCATGTTGCTGGATGGTTTAATATCTTGAATCTCTACCGATTTTACCGTCAAACCCCAATCTAGTGCCTCATCGGCAATGGCGGCTTTAAGTTCAGCTTTAATGCGGTCGCGCGAGGTAAGCGCTTCGTTTAATTGCATGCCGCCAATAATAGAACGTAAATTAGTTTGCACCATATTACGCATGGCCTCGCGAAAGTTTTCAATGCCATACACCGCGCGCTCAATGTTTGAGACTTTAATAAACGCAACGGCATTGGCTAAAATCACTGCGTTATCTGCTGTAATGACTTCTTGCTGCGGTATTTCTAATATAATATCTTTGGTGGTAACTTTGTAGCTTATGCGGCTAAAAACGGGGTTAATGACAGTTAGGCCAGGTGAGAGTACACCTGCAAATTTGCCCAAGCGCTCAACGACCCATTCTTCGCCTTGCGGCACAATGCGTACGCCTTTAATGATGGCGACAATGACTAAAAATATGAGTACTAAACTAAAAATTTCCATGTTTTTTCCTTAAATGAATTTAATTAAATAATTTTGATGCGTAGTGTGTTGCCCTCAACGGCAATCACAGCGGCATTGCTGCCAACTTCAATGGTTTCGTCAGATATCGCTGGCCATTCGCGGCTGCCCATTAAACCTTGGGTGAATTGAATTTTACCATTTTGCGCTGGGCTGCAAGCCAC
>JAYVRE010000191.1:0-7159 GCA_043776535.1 Methylotenera sp.
TCCCGATCAAGTGATTGTTGATATTGCCAACTATGTCGCCGATTATGAAATCACTTCAACCGAAGCATTCGACACCGCCCGCAATTGCTTGATGGATACGCTTGGTTGCGGTTTTGAGGCTTTAGATTACCCTGCTTGCACCAAAATTTTAGGTCCAGTCATTCCAGGTACAATCGTGCCAAATGGCGCAAAAGTGCCAGGTACCAGCTTTCAACTAGACCCAATTTTAGCGGCGTTTAATATTGGTGCGATGATACGCTGGTTAGACTTTAACGACACTTGGCTAGCAGCAGAATGGGGTCATCCATCAGATAATTTGGGCGGCATTCTAGCCTGCGCCGATTATATTTCGCGCAAAAATATTACCGAAGGAAAAGCCGCACTCACCATTAAAGACGTGCTCACTGCAATGATTAAAGCGCACGAAATTCAAGGCGTGCTAGCGCTAGAAAACAGCTTTAATCGCGTCGGTTTAGACCATGTTATCTTGGTAAAAATCGCCTCCACCGCTGTGGTGACCAAGCTGCTAGGCGGCAATAAAGAAGACATTATCAACGCCGTTTCTAACGCGTTTGTCGATGGTCAAAGCTTGCGAACCTATCGCCATAGCCCAAACACAGGCTCACGCAAATCATGGGCGGCAGGCGATGCCACTAGCCGCGCGGTGCGTTTGGCGTGGATGGTACTGCAAGGCGAAATGGGCTATCCAAGCGCATTAACAGCCAAAACATGGGGCTTTTACGATGTGCTATTTAAAGGCAATGCCTTCAAATTTCAGTGCGCTTATGGCAGCTATGTGATGGAGCAAGTGTTATTTAAAATTAGCTTTCCTGCCGAGTTTCACGCGCAAACGGCGGTGGAATGCGCAATTCAATTAAACGCAGCCGTTGGTAGCAAATTGCAAACGCTTGAGCAAATCAATGCGATTGATAAAATCGTCATCACCACGCACGAATCCGCCATTCGCATTATCGACAAAACCGGCCCACTAGATAACCCTGCTGATAGAGATCATTCTATTCAGTATATGGCAGCAATTGGCTTGCTAAAAGGCAACTTAACCGCACAAGATTACGAAGATGCCGCAGCCGCAGACCCACGCATTGACGCCATTCGCGCCAAAATGACTTGTGTAGAAAAAGCCGAATACACCAAGGATTACCACGATCCAGAAAAGCGCTCCATCGCCAACGCCATTCAAATTTTCTTTAAAGACGGCACCAGCTCAAACAATATCGCCGTGGAATACCCAATCGGCCACCGCCGCCGCCGTGGTGAAGGCATCCCAGAACTAGTGAAAAAATTCAAGGTGAATTTAGCGCGTAGGTTTGATGCAAAAACTCAAGCTGATGTGTTGGCGTTATGTTTAGACCAAACCAAGCTAGAAGCCACGCCAGTTAATGCTTTTGTAGATATGCTGGTGGTTAAATAAATGCCATGCTGTCATTGCGAGGGCGATGCCCGTGGCAATCCATGATTTCAATTGACAGGTGAAATAGATTGCCGCGCTACGCTCGCAATGACGACGTTTTAATGACTTGATTGGTGTGCAAGATAAATCATTTTGCACACCCTACTCTTGCTAACGATTAATGTGTATTAGATGATCCAGGAAAGAACTTTAGCGAGTGCCAAGGAAGAATTTCTGCTGTTAAAACCGTTAAACTAAAAATGCTGACAATAATCCCAAATACTATAAAAAGCCATTCTAATCCTTCTGTGGGAAGTAAAAATAAGCTGTATAAATACGACCCAATCACTGGTCCAATGATAATTGATACCAATGATATTCTCACGACTGTATAAATTACACAGGCTAATGTTTTTGGCGGGAACCAATAAACAAGCATATTTCGCCTTCTAATACTGGGCAGGTCTCCAGACGGATAGATATTAATTAGATGAGGGAACACGTCTGAAATGTTGCTGGCCTTTCCTACCAATAGGGTTTCGCGATACCTTGTGTTATATAAACTACCCAACCATATCATTATGATTGGCGCTAGTGAGATTTGTAACAAAAAGGTAAGTGTGCTTAGTTTTATTTTTATATTAGTACCTAAAATATTCGTAGTGGCTACTTGCGATATTTCAAACCCTTTAAATTCAAAAGGTGTATTTTTTAATTGATCTGCTCTTTTTTTGAACTGCTCGACTAGGATTTCAGGTGCGGTATCAGCTCCTTGATTGAAATACACCTCCATTTCTTTGTGACATCCCGATTCGATTCCTGGTGAAATCCAAATCATAGAAAGGTCATAAGAATAATTATTGGTATGAAACTTTAATTTTTTTTCTTTTTGATATTGATTCCAACTTTCATTAAGTTTAACTTCATTTTTGTTTATTGCGTTAACTGCAACTCCATAGCAATTCGCTAGGGTACGTTCTTTTTGTGTTGTAGATGTAAAAGCTACAAATAGTATAAGCATTGCTAATAAAGATAACGGACCGCTTAAAAATAATAATCTTTCATATCTTCGACCAAGTTGTAAGCTGGCATAATTTTTATGTTCACTTTGTAAAAATAAATTTCAGTCATCAATTTAAACTCTTAACTAGCACAGAGGGAGCAAAGGACTCTTTATTTGCACTACGCTTATCTAATTTACCCACCCATAACACACTTAAATTAAGCCGCCGACAAAAGACTTTCATAAGGAATATTTAAGCCTTTGTGCAGCCGTTTTACCATTGGTAAGCTTAGGCCTCGCTTATGGTTTAGCACTTCTGAAACGCGCCCGCTAGAGCCTATAAACGGCTCTAAATCTTTTTGCGTAAGCCCTTGTTGCTCCATTCTAAACTTAATCGCGTCGATTGGGTCTGCTGCGCTTATGGGGAAGTGTTTATTCTCGTAAGCTTCAATCAGCGTCACAAGAATTTCCATTTCGTCCGCCTCAGGCGTGCCTTCTTGCGCTTGATACACATGCTCTAAGCGCTTAAAAGCTGCGCGTAAATCTTCATTATTTCTAATCGGTTTAATATTCATTCACGTTCTCCACATTAATTTTGTCATATTGTGCATGAGTGCCAATAAACTTTACCCACGCAATGCCTGCCTGATATTGCATCTCTACTACCAGCCTATATTTGTTGCCTGCAATATTAAACACCACACGATTATTGCCGCAAATACTCGCGCTTCTGTAGTGCACTTTTATGTTTTGCGGCGTTACCCAGCGCGCCTTCATCGCCTCGTCGTACCAGCTTTGTAAAGCACCTTTAGCATCGTTATATTCTGGTTTATTCCAAAATTGCACCAATGTGCTTTTTGCAATGACACGCATTATTATTTCTCCCAATATGGGAGTTTATTTCAATCAATCAACTTGGTCAATCTGAATATATCAGCTCTAATGCGAATGTATGTTTTAGGGTAAAATGTTGTTTTATTGAATTGCCGCTTGAAAGCTTTTTTATGTCGCTCACCACCCTAAACGCGCTATCACCTCTTGATGGCCGCTACCAAACCAAACTGGACGCTTTAAGACCTTATTTTAGTGAATATGCACTGATTAAACACCGCGCTTGGGTGGAGGTGGAATGGTTGAAAGCTTTGGCCGCCGCGCCAGATTTGCAAGAAATCGCGCCATTTAGTGCGAGCACCATTACAGAATTAGATAGCGCTATTGCTAATTTTTCAGAGACCGATGCCGCACAGGTAAAAGCCATTGAAGCGCGTACTAATCACGATGTAAAGGCGCTTGAATACTGGTTGAAAGAGAAGTTTGACGCGAATATTGAGGTAAAGAATGCCAGTGAGTTTATTCACTTTGCTTGCACTTCAGAAGACATCAACAATCTATCGCACGGCCTCATGCTAAAAAGCGCGCGCGACACTGTGATGCTGCCGTTTTTAGCCGATTTAATTGCGCGTTTAACAGCGCTTTCGCACGAGCTTGCCGCACAACCCATGCTCGCCCGCACGCACGGCCAAACAGCATCCCCCACCACGATGGGTAAAGAGTTGGCAAATGTGGTGTACCGATTGCAGCGCCAACAAAAGCAATTAAAAAACAATGAGATACTAGGCAAGATTAACGGCGCGGTGGGTAATTTTAACGCGCATTGTTCGGCTTACCCCAACTTTGACTGGGAAAGTTTTGCTAAAAAATTCGTCGAAAATTTGGGCTTAACTTACAACCCGATGACCATACAAATTGAGCCGCACGATTACATGGCGGAGTTGTACGATTGCTTAAGTCGCATCAATACCATTTTAATTGACTTGAATCGCGATATTTGGGGTTATATTTCAGTGGGTTACTTTAAGCAAAAAGTCAAAGCGGGCGAAATCGGCTCATCTACCATGCCGCACAAGGTTAACCCGATTGATTTTGAAAACAGCGAGGGTAATTTAGGCTTAGCCAACGCAGTATTACGCCACATGGCTGAAAAGCTGCCTATCTCACGCTGGCAACGCGATTTAACCGACAGCACCGTGTTACGCAATATGGGCGTGGCGTTTGGCTACACGCTACTGGGTTACGATTCATGTTTACGCGGCTTAAATAAGCTGGAAATTAATCCTGAAAAATTGGCGCAAGACTTAGACGCAAGCTGGGAAGTACTCGCCGAGCCAATACAGACGGTGATGCGCCGCTATGGCATAGAAAATCCGTACGAGCAGCTAAAAGAGCTAACGCGCGGCAAAGGCGGCATTAATAAAGCCTCGTTGCATGCGTTTATTGCTGAGCTAAATATCCCCGCCGATGCCAAAAAAATGCTGCTTGAGATGACGCCTGCGAGTTATATTGGCAAAGCTATTCTACTTACTAAACATATTTAACCGCGTAACATAATCAGTCCACAAATAATAGAACGCACACTTTTGTCAGTCTTTGCGAGGATTAAAATGACGAAGCAATCCATCACCGTTATGGATTGCCACGGTGCTATGCACCTCGCAATGACAGAATAGATAATGCAATGAAAATGACGAAACCTACACCATGCAAGAAATCCTAGTCTTATATTACTCCCAAGGCGGCGCTGTTAAAGAAATGGCGCAATTGATTGCGCGTGGTATTGAAAGCATACCAAACGCTAAAGCGCGCATCCGCACCGTGCCAAAAGTATCGGCCAATTGCGAGGCGACTGAGCCTGAGATCCCCAACAGCGGCGACCCCTATTGCGAGTTGCAAGATTTGCAGGAATGTATTGGCGTTGCTCTAGGTAGCCCTACCCGCTTTGGTAACATGGCCGCACCGATGAAATATTTTTTAGATGGCACGACTAATTTGTGGCTAAAAGGCGCACTGATTGGCAAGCCAGCCTGTGTGTTCACCAGCACAGGTAGTATGCATGGTGGTAACGAAACCACATTACTCACCATGATGTTGCCATTAATGCACCACGGCATGATGATGGTCGGTTTGCCGTATTCCGAGCCTGAATTGTCTAGTACGCAAAGCGGCGGCACGCCTTACGGGGCAAGTCATGTGGGTGGGGCTTTGGATGACAAAAAAATTACGGAAGACGAGAAAAAATTGTGCCTCGCTTTGGGCAAACGCTTAGCTGAAACGGCGCTAAAACTTGCGCTTTAATCGAATGGAAAAACCTTGAAAATTCTGCCAGCATTAAGGCTAGGCGCGGGTGCTAGCCTGATTGCTTTAATTTTTTTATGCCTCGCTTGGGAGAGCGTCCTTGCGCCACTCAAACCCACTGGCTCCTTACTTATCCTCAAAGCCGTTCCGTTGTTATTGCCCTTATTCGGCATACTCAAAGGTCGCCGCTACACTTACCAATGGTCTAGCATGTTTATTTTGCTTTACTTCACAGAAGGCGCGGTACGTGCATGGTCCGACACTGGCGTATCTGCTAAATTAGCGCTGATAGAAGTGGTTTTAAGCCTAATCTTTTTTATCTGCGCTATTTTTTACGCTAAACTCACTCGACAGCCGCCTCAATAAACCCACCATCCTTTATAATAAGCGCATGAAAATGCAATTAGCCACAAAAATACAATCTGTAAACCTAGTATGAAAATACTCATTTCGAACGACGATGGTTATTTTGCGCCAGGCCTCAATGTTTTAGCTAGCCATTTGGCCAAAATTGCGGATATTACCGTGGTGGCGCCAGAGCGCAATCGCAGTGGCGCGAGTAACTCACTCACCTTAGACCGCCCTTTGAGCGTTAAAAAAGCCAGCAACGGCTTTTTTTATGTAAATGGTACGCCGACTGATTGTGTGCATTTAGCACTTACGGGTTTGATGGATGACACGCCAGATATGGTCATTAGCGGCATTAATGATGGTGCCAATATGGGTGATGACACTATTTATTCTGGCACCGTAGCCGCCGCTATGGAAGGCTATTTATTGGGCATCCCCTCTATTGCCGTTTCTATGTCTCGGCATAACTGTACACATTTTGAAACGGCTGCACGTGTGGCCTTAGAGCTGGTGCAGCATTATATTAAAGCTGGTTTTGCATCGCCCACTTTACTCAATGTCAATGTGCCTGATGTACCTTATGAACAACTAACAGGCAGAACGATTACACGCTTAGGCAAGCGCCATAAGGCCGAGCCTGTGATGCAACTTAAAACGCCACGTGGTGAAACCGTGTATTGGGTAGGCGCGGCAGGCCAACCCAATGATGGCGGCGAAGGCACCGATTTTTATGCAGTTGCACACAACCAAGTTTCTATTTCACCTATTCAGGTCGATTTAACCAAACATTCGCAACTGGCTGAATTACAAGATTGGCTAAAATACAAGGTTGACCAATAATAGTATGGCTTTAGCAAAATCTCCCACAAAATCTGGCATTGGCATGACATCGCTACGCACACGCGAGCGAATGTTGGTGCGCCTGCGCGAGCAAGGCATTCAAGATGAAGTGGTGTTATCCGCAATGAACGAAATTCCGCGGCATATTTTTGTGGATGAAGCGCTGTCAACGCGCGCTTACGAAGATGTCGCATTACCCATTGGCTACAGCCAAACCATTTCGCAGCCCTATATTGTGGCGCGTATGTCTGAGATTTTACGCAATGGCAAACAACTCAATAAAGTGCTAGAAATCGGCACGGGCTGTGGCTACCAAACCGCCGTATTATCGCGCATTGCTAAAGAGGTGCTTTCGCTGGAGCGCATTCGTCCGCTGGTGATGAAGGCGCGCGGCCATTTGCGTACGCTTAAATGCAATAACG
>JAYVRE010000192.1:0-7127 GCA_043776535.1 Methylotenera sp.
GATCCACATAAACATCAAGCTATTAGCATGTTAGAAAATAGCGGCGAGCCGAATACCGTGACTAGCGTGCTACAAAAAGGTTATACGCTGAATGACCGCGTGTTAAGGCCTGCGTTGGTGATGGTGGCAAAATAACTAGCTCGAAAAATAATGACCACAAAATGATTGGGCTATTGAAAAAGTAAAAAACTACCCAACATTACGTTTAAGACGGTTTTAATAAACCAAGTTTATATAGATTGAAAGAAAAAGGAATTTAAAATGGGCAAAATTATTGGTATTGATTTAGGTACAACAAACTCTTGTGTGGCCGTGATGGAAGGCGGCAAACCACGCGTGATTGAAAATGCGGAAGGCACACGTACTACGCCTTCAATCATTGCTTACCAAGAAGATGGCGAAATTTTAGCGGGTGCACCAGCCAAGCGCCAAGCAGTGACTAACCCTAAAAATACGTTGTATGCAGTTAAGCGTTTAATCGGTCGCCGTTTCGACGAAAAAGAAGTGCAAAAAGACATTAAGCTGATGCCTTACACCATTGCCAAGGCCGATAACGGCGACGCATGGGTAGAAGTGCGCGGCGTAAAAATGGCACCACCGCAAATTTCGGCTGAAGTATTACGCAAAATGAAAAAAACCGCCGAGGATTATTTGGGCGAAGAAGTCACCGAAGCAGTGATTACTGTGCCAGCTTACTTTAACGATAGCCAACGCCAAGCCACAAAAGATGCAGGTCGCATCGCGGGCTTAGACGTAAAACGTATTATTAACGAGCCAACTGCGGCAGCGCTGGCATTCGGCATGGATAAGCAAGAGGGTGACCGTAAAATTGCCGTGTATGACTTGGGCGGCGGTACGTTTGACATATCAATTATTGAGATTTCCAGCATTGATGGCGAGCATCAGTTTGAAGTGCTAAGCACCAACGGTGACACTTTCCTAGGCGGCGAAGACTTTGATAACCGCATCATCGACTTTTTAGCGGACGAATTTAAAAAAGAAAATGGGCTAGATTTACGCAACGATTTATTGGCTAAACAGCGCTTAAAAGAAGCGGCTGAGAAAGCCAAAATTGAATTATCTGGCGCTACGCAAACCGAGGTGAATCTGCCTTACATTACCGCAGATGCGACTGGACCAAAACACTTGGTAGTAAAACTCACCCGTGCGAAACTTGAGTCGCTGGTTGAAGACCTAATCGAGCGCACCATGGCACCATGTCGCACTGCGATTAAAGATGCTGGCGTTAAAATTGAAGATATTACCGATGTGATTTTGGTGGGCGGTCAAAGCCGTATGCCAAAAGTGCAAGAGAAAGTGAAAGAAATTTTTGGTAAAGAGCCACGTAAAGACGTTAACCCTGATGAAGCGGTGGCAGTAGGCGCGGCAATTCAAGGTGGCGTGCTGCAAGGCGACGTGAAAGATGTGTTGTTGCTTGATGTGACGCCATTAAGTTTAGGCATTGAAACCTTGGGCGGCGTGATGACTAAAGTGATTAAGAAAAACACCACGATTCCTACCAAGGCTAGCCAAACTTTTTCAACCGCTGATGACAACCAAAACGCAGTGACGATTCAAGTGTTGCAAGGCGAGCGCGAAATGGCCAGTGCCAACAAATCGCTCGGCCAATTTAATTTAAGCGATATTCCACCTGCGCCACGTGGCATGCCACAAATTGAAGTGACTTTTGACATTGATGCCAACGGTATTTTGCACGTAAGCGCAAAAGACAAAGCCACAGGCAAAGAAAATAAAATCATCATTAAGGCTAACTCTGGCTTGACTGAAGCGGAAATTCAACAGATGGAAGAAGATGCTGTTAAATATGCCGACGAAGATAAAAAATATCGCGAACTAGTCGATGCGCGCAATGCAGCGGATGGCATGGTGCATTCAGTTAAAAAATCAATGACCGAGCATGCTGATAAGCTAGACGAAGCTGAAAAAACGGCCATTGAAACGGCAATTAAAGATGTTGAAGAAGTATTGCAATCTGATGACAAAGACGCGATAGAAGCCAAAACCAACGCACTGATGGAAGCCTCACAAAAGTTAGGTGAAAAAGTGTATGCAGCAGAGCAAGCAAAGACCAATGCTGAAAACGCACAACCAAACCCAGAAGGCGAAAAAACGGTAGATGCGGAAGTGGTAGATGCCGAGTTTGAAGAAGTGAAAAAGGATTAAAAGCAGTCAAGAGTTTAGAGTAGAGAGCCGAGAGCAATAAACAACATTGCCTCAATCTCTACTCAAGCTTAAGATTAAGGGATTATTTTTATAAATGAAGCTAACTGTCTGATAAGTATTGCATGAAGCCCCAACCGATTGGGGCTTTGTGCTTTTCTCTCGACCCTCGGCTCTCAACTTCTAGACTAAAAAATTATGGCAACTAAAAGAGACTATTACGAAATACTTGGCGTTAATAAAGATGCCACAGAAGAAGAAATTAAAAAATCTTATCGCAAACTGGCGATGAAGTATCACCCTGACCGCAACCCCGACAACCCGAAATCTGAAGCGCAATTTAAAGAGGCGAAAGAAGCCTATGAAATGCTCTCGGACGACCAAAAACGTGGCGCATATGACCAATATGGTCATGCGGGCGTAGAGCAAGGCGCTGGTGCGGGCGGCTTTGGTGGTGCGGGTTTTGGCGATGCATTTGGGGATATTTTCGGCGATATTTTTGGTGGTCGCGGCCAAGGTGGCGGGCAACGCAATAATGTGTATCGCGGCGCTGATTTACGCTACAACATGGAAATTAGCCTAGAAGACGCAGCCAAAGGCACTGAGACCAAGATAAGAATACCAGTTCAATCCACTTGCGAAACCTGTAAAGGCAATGGCGCGCGCCCTGGCACGCAGCCTGTCACTTGCACCACCTGCGGCGGCCACGGCCAAGTGCGTATGCAGCAAGGCTTTTTCTCGGTACAACAAACCTGCCCAAAATGTCACGGCAATGGCAAAATGGTCAAAGACCCCTGCCCTACTTGCAGCGGCGCTGGGCGCATTAAGCAAAACAAAACCTTATCTGTCAAAATACCCGCAGGCGTGGATGAAGGCGATAGAATTCGCTTAAGCGGCGAAGGCGAAGCTGGCGTCAATGGTGGGCCAACTGGTGATTTATATGTGGTGATTCACCTAAAACCACATGAAATATTCCAACGTGATGGTGGCAATTTACATTGCGAAATGCCCATTAGCTTTAGCACGGCGGCACTTGGCGGTGAGATTGAAGTGCCCACATTAGGCGGCTCTGCCAAAATGAAAATCCCCGCCGAAACGCAAACAGGCGGTGTATTCAGGCTAAAAGGTAAAGGCATTAAGCCACTAAGACAATCTGACCACGGCGATTTGATGGTGCATGTGGTGATAGAAACGCCCGTGAGATTGACTGAAAAACAAAAAGACTTACTACGCGATTTTGACACCAGTACCCAAGCTGATGCAGGCAAACACAGCCCGAAAAACAAAAGCTGGGTTGACAAAGCGAAAGACTTTTTTGGGTAGCTTAAACTAAATTAACGCAACCCTTTAATCCATGACCGTAAACAAGCCTAAGGATATGTACGAACGGTATAAATTATGCCCTGACCTTATATCAGGGCATAAGTGCTTTCGCGTACAGCGCTATAACAAAGGCAGCTTTGACGAGGTATTCCACGAGCATGTGCCATCGCATCGCATATCTTTGGATTCTGAACTCGAGGTTCTTCGGGTTCTATCAGGCCACTATACCGATTGGTCAGGAGCATTCATTCTACATTCACATTTGAACAAGCGGCGCGGTGGACCCTCACAGTATCCTGTATTTACTAGCCACGTCTCATATCCAGAAGAGGGAACTATTCGCCGCTAAGTCAGTTCGGGCGATGTTTCTGCTTGGTCAGACACTGTCATCGTTCCCAGTAAATCTCGCCAAGACACTACTAAGCAAGCGTAGGGCGCAACAGCTAAAGTACTTGGCCACATAAACCCCCTGCTGCCATGCCTAGCAACGCAGTCAAGTTGGGAGTTTTCGGCGAGGACTGTTTGAGTTCCGTACAAGCCTTGATTTGTAAGGCTTGTAAGGGCGAGTTCCGCAGCCGCCCAACTTGATGAGTAGCACTGGGAAGCCGAAGGCCTTGGCAGGGGGTGTCTTTTTGTTTGGATACTTTATTTTGGACAAGCAAAATAAAGTATCTCGCCTAACGGCGAAAAAGCATGGTTCAAGTGCTACCATTTTACCCTCTCCCTAGCCCTCTCCCTTAAAGGGCGAGGGGACAAAACTTTGGATTCTTCGCTGCACTCAGAATGACAAAAAAAGATAGGTTTTTTCTTAAAAATAAGTGAAAATAAATGCTCTGCAAGCCAATATCCATACGGGTTATAGGCATTATAATTTAATGCTAATTAGCAGGAAAAGTAACTAAAAACAGCGTACCACTGCCCTCGCCTTCACTCACCACAGAAACAGTGGCATTGTGCCGCTCGGCGATTTCTTGCACAATGGTGAGCCCCAAGCCACAGCCTTCTTGCTGCGTGCCAAGCACGCGATAAAAACGCTCAAACACGAGTGCTTGATCTTCAGCCGAAATGCCAATGCCATTATCTTGTACATAAAATATTGATTTTGAATTCTCGCTTTTAATACCGACAGTAATGCGACCGCTTTGGGGCGTGTAGCGAATTGAATTATCGATTAAATTATTCATCAACTCGCGCAAAAGTACAGCGTTGCCTTGTATTAAAACGATTTGGCTATGGTCAGAAAAACCCAAATCGATGTTTTTTTGTCGTGCCACACCCACCCAGTCGCCAGTCACTTGTTGGGCTAATTGCCCCAAATTTACAGGTTCAAATGTTACAAATGTAGCGCCATCTGGCTCAACTTTGGCGAGACTCAATAATTGATTGACCAAATGCGCTAAATTACTGCTTGCTTGATTAATTTGGCCAAGCGCATGGGTAATTTTAGCTGGCTGTATTTCGCGCAAGGCAAGCTCTGCTTGGGTTTTTAGGCCTGCCAATGGTGTTCTTAGCTGGTGCGCGGCATCACTAATAAAACGTTGTTGTTTTGCCATGGCGTTACTGACGCGCACTAATAAATCATTAAACGCAATTAACAAAGGCTGCAATTCACTGGGTAATTTTCTATGGTTTACAGGACTTAAATCATTAATATTACGCTGAGTGAGTTCCGTTTTTAATCTGTCCAAAGGCAAAAGACTGCGCTTGATGCCAAAAAACAATAAGGCGCTTACTAATATCACGATGAATACTTGTGGTAGCAGCATGCTTATTAAAATTTCTTCGGCCATCAGGGTACGTTTTTTAAGCGTTTCACCCACCAATACATAGACATTGTTCTTACCTGTATTAAGTGCAAACCCTGCTATAGCTGGCAAGGCGTAAACGACTACGCGTAATTTTTCCTTATTGAGTAAGGTGTCGTAGTAAAAAAATTTATCCTCTTTAGGGTAAACTTTGGGTAACGGCAAATCGGTGTGTGTCGATATAAGATCGCCAGTTGGTCCAACGATACGGAAATAGACATCGTCATCTTCATCGAACTCAAGTAAATCTTTAGCAACTTGTGGCAAGGTGATTTGTAAACCTTGTACTTCAATTCCTAGCTCTTCAAGACTGACTTGATCAGCCAATGCCAGCGCGGTGCGATATAAGGTTTTGTCGTAAGTGAGGTTAATAAAATGATGGGTTAAAAAATAACCCACCACAGTTGAAATAACAATAAATGGCAACAGCAAAATCAACAACCAATTAAAAAGTTGGTACTTGAGTGAAGCTGGGTGTAGCCATTGTTTAAAGCTAAACAACTGGTTTCGCTTCAAGCATATAGCCCAAACCACGAAAGGTGCTGATGTTGATATCGCTATGATTCAATTTTTTGCGCAAACGATGCAAATAGACTTCAAGTGCGTTGTCGCTAATGTCTTCATCAAAATTGCATAACTTTTCTAACATTTGCTCTTTATTCACTACTTTTCCAGCTTTCAGCATTAAAATTTCTAGCACAGCCAATTCGCGGGCAGATAGGTTGAGGCTGGCATTGTTGTAAGTAGCCGCATGATTTACCGTATCTAGTTGCAACTTTCCAACCACAATAACCGCACTACCACCCACTTGGCCACGCCGAATCAAGGCACGCACTCTGGCTTCTAGTTCCGCCAAGTCAAAAGGTTTACTTAAATAATCATCTGCACCTAAATCTAAGCCTTTTACGCGATTCTCTAGCGCATCATTAGCTGTCAGAATCAGTACAGGTATTTTGCTACCGCGCGCGCGCAGGCGTTTTATCACTTCAAAGCCACTTAACTTAGGCAAGCCCAAATCTAATAACACTAAATCAAATGTTTGATAAGCCAAAATCTCATCTGCATCCGCGCCGCTATGCACCAAATCAACCGCATAGCCTGATTGTATCAATGAATTTTTAAGTCCATCCGCTAAGACTAAATCATCTTCTACTATAAATATTCGCATAATCAATCAATTTGGAGTTGTAAGTTTGCAGTAAGTTTTACTGCGTATATTTGTTTTCACGGACAGCAATTACCAGCTCTCCCGAGAAGTGAACTAAAGTTGTAAGCAAGTTAAACATAATTGATTTTATATGGAATAGGAGATTTAAATGAATAAATTTTTATCAGTATTAATGGCAGGTTTAATCACAAGCAGTATAAGCGTAGGCGCTTTTGCTGCAGATGCCGCGAAGCCATTGGTTGCGCCAACATCGACAACGGTGGAAAAAGCAACAGCCTCCAAGGTGGCGATTAAAAAAGACTCAGGCTTTAAAGCTTCTGTGAAAAAATTATTAGCTCCCAACAGTAAAAAAACAGACGTAAAACTTAAGTAAGACTATTTAATGTCATACAAACCCAGTAATTTTTAACCGTCACATTTAATTTTATAAAGGAAATTTATCATGAACAAATTATTATCAGCATTATTAGCAGGTATATTCGCGGCCACTTTAGGCGCTAGTGCATTTGCGGCAGAGCCAGCCTCTGCAAAAGATTCAGCTAAAGCCCCAACCGCTAATGCCGCACCAATGAAACACAAACATGCGCACAAATCACATAAATCAGATAAGGCTGAAAAAACATCGGCAGCTCCAGAAGCCTCTAAATAAG
>JAYVRE010000193.1:0-7118 GCA_043776535.1 Methylotenera sp.
AGCATAACTATTTAAGCAGGTTTTGAAACAGGGTTTTGCGGAACTGTTTTTTGTACTACAAATTTTTGAACAACAAGGCTACCAATCATATCGCCCTGCACATTCACAGTGGTGCGTAGTGTATCTAGCAGCCTGTCAATTGGCAGCAAAATAGCAATTGCCTCCACAGGCAAGCCCACAGATTGCAGCACCATCACCATCGTTACCATGCCTGCGCTAGGTATGCCTGGCGCGCCTATTGCGGCTATCATAGCAGTGATAAATACAATCATTTGTTGGGTTAAATTAAGCTCTATACCGACCAAATTGGCGATAAATAATGCCGCAGCGGCTTCATACAAAGCCGTACCATCCATATTCACAGTGGCGCCTAGCGGCACCACAAAGCCCGCAATTTCTGGCTTAACGTGTAAATGTTGCGTAGTGCAGCGCATAGTGACAGGCAAGGTGGCACTGCTGGAACTGGTAGCAAATGCGGTGACTAATGCCTCGCGCGCGCCGCGCCAAAACCACAGCGGCGTTCTGCCAGTAATTAAATATAGCAACAACGGCAATATCACCACACCATGCAGTAACGTGGTGCTAACAACGACGGCAATAAATTTAGCCAGCGTGCCTAGCATGGCTGTATCTTGGGTGGCGACTAATTTAATTAACAGGGCTGCAATACCAAACGGCGCTAGTACCATTACCCAGCCCACAATACGCATGGTAATTTCTAAGCCTTCTTGCAACAGCGCGAGTATGTTTTTGTAACGCTCGCCACCCATCACAAGCGCGATGCCTAATATCAACGCAAATATCACCACTGCCATCACATCCCCCTTGGCTAAAGCCGCAAAAGGATTCATAAATAAACTATGCAAAAACTGTGCAAAAAACTCTGGTAACGGCAACTGCTGCGCTTTAAAGTTGCCCATCGCATCGGCAAACATGGCGATTTGCAAGCCCGCGCCTGGCTTAAAATAATTGCTAGCCACCATGCCAAGCGTGATGGCAATGGCCATAGTGAAGGCAAAAAATACCAGTGTGGTAATCCAAACGCGGTGCATTTGTTGGTGTTGGCGCAAGTTGGCAATGCCCACGGCGATGCTGCAAAACACCAGCGGGATTAAAATCATTTTGAGTAAATCGATAAACAGCGTGCCGACTAGGTTTGAGGCGTATAAGCTGCCTTGTACGGTGCTGTTATCTGCGCCTAAATGATGAAAATATAGCCCAACTAACACACCAAACACTGCGCCTAGTAAAATTTGGATGTTGAGACTGGGAAGCTTCATGGTGAGACCTTTATATACATACGAGACAATTAAGTGCTTATTTTAAAGCTAAAAATACCAAACCACCGTCATTCTGAGCGTAGCGAAGAATCCAGTTGCAATGCGAATTAGTTTGTAGATTCTTCGCTACGCTCAGAATGACGGTATTAGTAGTTTTACTCTTTTGTGACTTTTGGTTTCACGACCTTAGGCTTTACTGCCTTAGGTTTAACCACTCTTTCTTTAATTGCAACTTCTTTCACTACTTTTTCTTTTATTGCTTTTTCTTTAACTACTTTCAATGCTTTTTCTTTTACGATTTTTTCTTTAACAACTTTAACCGCTTTTGGCTTGGTAGCCGCTTTTTTAGTGGCTGGTTTAGGTGCGCTTGCTTCAACAGTTTCAACTTGTTTGCTCATGGTTTGATTAACAGGTTCGTTAACAATTTCTTTAAACGCTTTATTAGCTGGCGCAGCTTTTACAGCTTCACCCTTACGTTCAAACACCGCTGCAAAAAAACCATCTGTGCCGTGCAAATGCGGGAACAAGTTTAAGTATTTTCCCGTATCAATTTTAATTTGTTGTTGCGCTAAAACTTCATTGGCTGGCACTAAACTAAAATCTGGGTTTGCGCTTAAAAACGCTTCTGCGATGGCTTCATTTTCGTCTTTTAACAAGCTACAAGTGGCGTAGATTAAGCGTCCTCCCGCTTTTGTCAGCTTGGCAGCGCGCTGTAAAATATTGGTTTGCTTCACGTTTAGTTCGACAATATCTTGCTCTTCAAAGCGCCATTTTAAATCTGGGTTTCTTCTTAAAGTGCCAAATCCACTGCACGGCGCATCGACTAAAACTCGATCAAATTTGCCGTTTAGGCGTTTTAATTTTGGGTCATTTTCACTGCTAATTTGTTGCGCGTGCAGGTTGGATAAACCTGAGCGTTTTAGCCGTTTGCCTAAGTTTTGCAAGCGTCTTTCTGATATATCAAAGGCGTATAAACGGCCTGTGTTCTTCATCAGCGCGCCGATTGCCAGTGTTTTTCCGCCCGCACCTGCACAAAAATCAGCCACCATTTGGCCGCGTTTTGGAGCGACTAAATAAGCTAATAATTGGCTGCCTTCGTCTTGCACCTCAATATTACCCGCAGTAAATAGCACGTGTTTGCTAATATTCATGCGTCCTGGCATACGAATACCAATGGGCGAATGCAATGTTCGTTCAATTTTATCTTCGTTATTAATATTCTCGGCCAACATCTTTTTAAGCGTATCTTCGCGATTAGCTTTAATAGTATTGACGCGTAAATCTAGGCTGGCTTGCTCGAACATGCTGCGGCAAATCGTCAGCGCTTCTTTCTCGCCATATTGCGCTACTAGCTTATTCCACAGCCAATCGCGCACGTCCGCTTGCACGGCTAAGGGCAAATTCTCGGTAGATTTGGCTTTAATGGTGTGCGCCCACTCGGTTTGCTGCTCGCTCAATACGGGTTCTAGCTCGCGAATGCTTTTGCCTTGCACGCGCAGCAACCAAGCCAGTATGAGCTTACGCGCATCATCGGGGTCGTTTTCCTCGTTGGCGGTCACCGTGCTTAAATAACGTAAACGGCGCAGCACGCCATAGACGCTCTCGGCCACAAAGGCACGATCTTTAGTGCCTAAATCACGATTATTGCGAAAAAAATCGCTCAATTTAACATCGGCTGGGCTGTTAAATTCGAGTATATTGGCCAGCATCATGGCGGCTTGACGGATTAAATTTGCGTTCATTATTTTGTCTTTATCTTAAATGGATTACTGGTTTATAGTTGGGCGATTTGTATTAATGCGAGTAGCCAGCATTTCTACCACATCGCCATTCTTTTCTATTTTACGGATTTTTACTGGCACATATTGATAATCTAATGCTAACCATAGCTCGGTTTTTTCATCTGATTCACCGCCACTATGCACAATGTGCATGGTTTTAATCTCTCCAAGCGCACTTGTAATGTTAACTTCACCTTCAAAACTATAATCATAAATAGCTAGTTTTTTACCAGTGGTGATTGGAATTTGCATGGTTTGCAAAGGCGCTACAAACATAAATTGGTACATAAAACTCAGCATATCTTGCGTGCCTTCGCCTAAATTTGCCGTTTGAGTGGATTTAGCCGTTTGTAGCGTGATTATTTTGTTGAGCCAATCAAAGTTTGCAGTACGCGTTTTATCTGTTTTATTGCCAAACTGGTAAATATACTTGTTAGGCTGCAAGCCCGTATTAGTCAATAAACCTTCACTTGTTTGCAATAAATCTGGAAATATTAAAGCCGCCAAACCTCTGCCTTCTGTTAGCCACTTAAGTTGATAACGGCTACCATCAAGCAGATTATAGGTGATTTTGGCCTTACCCACTGCAGAACCGTCTATTTTAGTGCGGACATCAAAATCTGTTTCTATATATTGGTAGGCATTTTCATTAATCACCAAGCCTGTATCTACTGACTGCGGGTCTTTATCTGGTTCTGGCTCTGGCCGCGTAGGTTCGGGCTCGCTGGTTACAGGTAGCGGTATCGGCACTACTTCTGCAACTACAGTCGCTGTAGTTTCAACTATTGGTTCTGGTAAAGCTTCTGGTGCTGGCTCGACTTCTGGCTTAGCTTCTTTTGCTGGCTTAGGCGGTGGTTCTGGCGCAATTTTTTCCTGTGGTATTGGAGTTTCAACTTGCTTAGCCACAGCTTTCGGCATCTGTATTCTAGCCTCAATTACGTGCATTTCTTCTTTTAAATTTGGTAGCGAAAAATCAAAACCACCAAACAATAGCGTATGGAGTGCTACCGAAACACACAAGGCAAGCGCAAGACGCTTATAGATTGGATCTTGCAATATTTCAACAAGTTTATTCCACATGAATTTTTGTTAGCGTTTGCTCAAGTGTGGCACCATTTTCATCTAACTGGCGATAACGTACCAGCAGATAATGTTGATCTTGGGCTAACCAAAGTTGTTTTTTGCTCTCATCTTCGGCTTTTGTGCTGACCAAATGCGTGGTTTTATATTGCGCAGTCGCGGCAGCAAGCACCACATCACGTTCAGCAACCTTGTATTGGTATTTATTCAGTTTTTTGCCTGTCGTAAGCGTCACATTCACTTGGTCTTTTAATGGCGGCATAAACATAAATTGGTAGGCATAGCTGGCTAAATCTTGCGTGTTTTTTTCTAAAACTGCGGATTTTATTTCACCTTTAACTTGCATGTTGAGGGTGGATTTAGGCCAATCAAAATCTGTTATTAGTGTTTTTCTGTCACTGTCGCCCTGATGCAGCTCAAAATGCATTGGCTTTAAGCCTTGGGCGGTAACCTCGCCCGTGCTGGTGAGTTTACGCTCGCCAAATAAAGCATAAATGCCTAACCCCTTGGTGATAGACTCAATTTTGTATTGTTTGCCATCTTGCGTGAAGTTTTCTTTAACTGTAGCGAAAGGCTTACCATTCTGCGTAACCTCGTATTCAAGTTGTATGTGCTTGGGTTTGGAATTCTCGGGTTTAGTGTTATCGGGCAAAGCTTGCGCTAAGCTCGTATTTAAAAAACATAAAAAAATAATCGTTTGCGCTAGTTTCAACATGCTTTGCTTTCTGAAATTGAATGAAACCATTTAACGCATTACCAATAAATGCGTTGTCGCTTTAAATGACAATGGTCTGTGCTTCGCCCGCTGTTTGTGCGCGAATTGTGCCGATTTCATACACGATTTCACCACTGGCTTGTAATAGGTCTTTGGCTTGCGCGGCGTGTTCTTTAGCTACAATCACCGCCATGCCAATGCCGCAATTAAAGGTTTTGTACATCTCAGAATGCGTAATATTGCCTTGCACTTGCAACCATTGGAATAATGGCGGCAACTGCCAGCTTTTGCCATTAATTTCAGCCGTTAAACCCGCAGGCAACACGCGTGGAATGTTCTCGGTAATGCCTCCACCAGTAATGTGCGCCATACCTTTTACGGGTAAAGCTTCAATCAATTTTAGTAATGATTTCACGTAAATTTTTGTCGGCGCCATGACTACGTCTTTAAATTTTCTGCCGCCAAAGAATCCATTGGCATCTGATTCAAAATCGATGCCAGAATTCGCAATGAGTTTGCGAATAAGTGAATAGCCATTGCTATGCGCGCCGCTACTGGCCAAACCCAGCACCACATCACCTGCGCCAATTGTCGTCCCGTTGATAATCTTTTCTTTATCCACACAACCCACCGCAAAGCCCGCTAAATCGTACTCGCCAGCGGGGTACATGCCTGGCATTTCTGCGGTTTCGCCACCTACCAGCGCGCAGCCAGATTGCTCGCAACCTTCCGCAATGCCTTTAATCACTTGCGCTGCGGTGCCTACTTCTAGCTTGCCGCAAGCAAAATAATCTAAGAAAAATAGCGGTTCAGCACCTTGTACTAAAATATCATTGACGCTCATGGCGACTAAATCAATACCTACTGTGTCATGCTTATTCAGCTCAAAAGCCAATTTTAATTTAGTACCCACGCCATCGGTGCCCGAAACCAACACGGGATTTTTAAACTTTTTCGGCATCTCAAACAGCGAACCAAAGCCACCAATGCCCGCCAACACCTCTGGGCGCATGGTACGCTTGGCGTAGGGCTTAATTTGCTCTACTAGTGCATCGCCTGCTTCCATATCTACGCCCGCATCGCGGTAACTGATTGAGGGGGGGGTTGTCGTATTTGTTGTCAAAACTGTTCTCGATTCAAAAAATTGAATTAACTATTCATTAAACTAGATTCTAAGAAACTAAATGCTAAGAATTTAAATTTAAGTTTAACTTAAAGTATAATTTTAACTCACTATGCCTAATCAACCAAAAAACAACGCCAATAGTCATCTTTTTGCCGACAATCGCTGGCTAATTTTAAGCGCAGCTTTTTTGTTGTTGCTTTATTTTTTACTACCGGTGCTAACGCCATTTTTAGTGGCTGCCATTTTGGCCTACATATGCGATCCCTTGGTCGATAAAATTAGTCTGTGGGGTACAAAAAAATATCAACTTGGCCGCACAATTGCCACAGCGCTAGTCATGCTGGCAATTTTGGGTGCAATTACCTTGCTGTTGCTCATTTTAATTCCCGTATTACAAAAAGAATCGATCATTATTTTAGAACGATTGCCTACGCTTATCACCAATTTGCGCGCCAATCTTGAGCCTTGGTTACAATCTAAATTTGGCATCAGTTTGGCCATTGATAGCGGGCAAATTCAAGAAATTATCACTAAAAACTGGAAAACCGCCGGTAATATTTTAGGTGATGTACTGCAAACGGCTGGCAGTAATAGTTTGGCGCTTGTTGGCGTTATTGCTACTATTTTATTGCTGCCAGTAGTGCTATTTTATCTGCTACGCGATTGGGATAAGCTGGTCGCAGGCATTGGTCAATTGATTCCACGCGATATTTTTGATAAAACAACAGAAATTGCAAAAGAGATAGACCAAATGTTGGCAGAATTTTTACGCGGGCAGTTTACTGTGATGATAGCCATGAGTATTTTTTATGCCACAGGCTTATGGTTAGCGGGTTTAGATTCGGCACTGCCAATTGGCTTAATTGCGGGCTTGCTTAACTTTGTACCTTATTTAGGGCCAGCCATTGGCATGGGCTTGGCGCTATTAGCAGGCGCATTACAATTCACCAGTTTTGGCCAGTTAATCCCTGTTTTATTGGTATTTGGCATTGGCCAATTAATAGAAAGCAATTTTATTACGCCTAAGCTGGTAGGTGACCGCATTGGCCTGCACCCTGTTGTGGTGATTTTTGCTTTGCTGGCGGGCGGGCAATTATTCGGTTTTGCGGGCGTGTTACTGGCTTTACCTGTTAGCG
>JAYVRE010000194.1:0-7034 GCA_043776535.1 Methylotenera sp.
ACCGTGCCAGATGCCATGGGTTTAGGCCTGTATTTTGAAGAAGGCGAAGGCCCAAAATTTGAGCGTACATTGCGCGAAGAAGCGGATATTAAAGCCTTACACGTGCCGGATATGGCCAAGCTGCAATACGTGTTTGATGCCGTGAGCCAAATTCGCAAAACGCTGGCTGGCCGCGTACCGTTGATTGGTTTCAGCGGTAGCCCATGGACGCTAGCGACCTATATGGTAGAAGGCAAAGGCGGCACAGATTTCCTCAATATCAAAAAAATGGCTTACGCGCGGCCTGATTTATTGCACCATATTTTAGAAACCACAGCAGTTACAGTGATTCAATATTTAAACGCGCAAATCGCCGCAGGCGCACAAGCAGTGATGATATTCGACTCATGGGGTGGCGCGCTGTCGCACAATGCCTACAACGAGTTTTCGCTCAATTACATGCAAAAAATTGTCGCGGGTTTAACCAAAACTAATGATGGCAAAAAAGTACCCAGCATCGTCTTCACCAAAGGCGGTGCGCTGTGGTTAGAAGCGCAAGCAGCCATAGGATCAGACGCGCTAGGCCTAGATTGGGCAGTAGATATTGGCCAAGCCCGTAAACGCGTTGGCGACAAAGTAGCGCTACAAGGCAACTTAGACCCCGCGATTTTGCTTAGCACGCCACAGGCGATTGAAAAAGAAGTGGAGAGTATTTTAGCCAGTTATGGTCACGGTAGTGGCCACGTATTTAACCTAGGCCACGGCATCACGCAATGGACTCCGCCAGAGAACGCCGCTGCGATGCTGGAAGCAGTTAGAAAACATAGCCAGCAATATCACTTATAAAACTTCCTCAAGGGCATAGATAACCTTCAGCGTAAAAATATAATCAATCGAATTAAAGCATCTTCTAGGGGCGTTAATGTTTTTTCCATGCAACCACGACATCACGATGGACGCCACCTGAAAATGTAGCAGAAGTGATAGCTGTTGTTCAAACTATCAGTAAGCAATATCGCTAGAATGCAATTTCTCCTGCCCAGCCTTGGCAATCATCATTTTTAAATAAAAATACAAAAGACACATATCCCTTAGCATCTATTCTTGCTTCACAAAGCTCCACGGTATACTCAGGGTTAAAACCCACCATTCCCTCATTAGTGGTTTTTCGGAAAAAGCTATACTCAGCTGCTCCCCACAAAATAACTTCGTTAAAGCCAGATGAGCTTAAAAAGTTAGCCGCCTCTTTAACCTTTACAGAAAAGTCATGTGTCACAGTGAGTTCAACTTCATCTGGATCTTCAGTCCAGTTTTGGTTTGAAGAATATGGAAGTCTGAATACATAAGAGTCTGATTTTTTCATTCAAGCATGCCTAGTTAGCTATCTGTTAAGCCGTATTTCCCACGACTAGTAAATTCCAATATGCCCTTATCTCTAAGAATTTGAAGTTGCTGCCGAATTTTGTCCTTAACATGATTATTGTCAGGATGGCGCTCAGATAAATAAGGCTCATATTGATATAGCTGCTGTAGATTAAAAGATTTAAGCCCTAAAAGCTCAATACATTTCATCACATCTAGCGTCCAGCCTCGACTTTCAATTGTATTTTGTAGACCTAAAAAAGTGGTTTTCTGCCAAACTTTCTGAACCTTATCGGGTTCAATAATGCGACTATTTTCAATCAAACTGATCTTACCTATATCAGGAATTTGATCAAGTAATATGTTACAACCTATCCAGCCAGCTCGCTTGGCCTTAATTGGCAAAGGCTTTCTCTTTTCAATAGCCGTGTTTTGAAAGAAGTAGTTAGGAACAGCAATTAGATTTTTGATTGTGTATGATTGGTCGTAACTAAGAAAAAAGAAGTGAGGACTGTTATCTTCGGCGATTCTGTTAATCATTGAAGTATATGCACCATCAGTAACTTTTCTCCCCAAACTGCCTTTTTTGCTTTTCAGTTCGAATTCATTCGTACATGTTAAACAACTGAAATCATGTACTTTGGAGTTTGCTTTAGATTGTAGCAAAGATGATTGGCAGGAAGGGCAGTAGCCGCATTCAAGCATCCATTGTTCAGTAATCTTTTTGGTTATTTGAGAAGGGCTTTTATAGCCAAAAGCCATCGATTTATCCATTTTAAGATTCATATTACTTCAATCTTTAAAGTTGAGCCCAAGTTGTTAAATAAAAATACAAAGTGTCAAAAAGGCCTAATAGCGGCAATTAGGCTACAGACATGCTATCTAAATTAATTGCAAACACTGAAAATTCAACATTTAAATCAAGCCGCTACTTGGTAAACTGGAATAGCTGCCAGCACATCGGTTAAGTTTGTGCGTGCCATTTCCATATCATAGTGCGATTGTAAATTTAGCCAAGATTGCGCATCGGTGCCAAAAAATGCGCCAAGCCGCAAGGCGGTATCAGCCGTGATGGTGCGTTTGCCATGCACAATTTCGTTAATGCGGCGCGGTGGCACGCTAATCGCTTGCGCAAGCCTGTATTGGCTAATGCCCATCGGTTTTAAAAATTCTTCATCTAAAATTTCACCTGGGTGAATAACAGCTATAGTTCTTTGCTTGTCAGCTTGGCTCATGTCTTTGTTCATTGCTTACTCCTTTAGTGATAATCCACTATTTCTACATCGTGCGCGTTGCCATCGGTAAATTTAAAGCAAATGCGCCATTGGTCGTTAATGCGTATGCTGTGCTGCCCTTGTCGATTGCCTTTTAATGCCTCTAATATATTTTGTGGCGGTATTCTTAGAAAGTTAAGGTTGGCAGCCGCATGGATCATCTGTAATTTACGCATGGCGACACGTTAAATATTCACAAATTTAGCGATGCGCTGGCCTTGAAAAAAGGCTTTTGTATGCTTGCATTTGAACGATTCAATCATGTTAAATATATTAACGAGTTGCGTTATTAACGCCAAGCGTTATTGTATGACGAAAGAAAAAGCCCGCAACAGCAGGCTTTTTTAATTGCAGTTAAAGCATCCGCTTCAGCGTATCGTCTTTATCAATAAACTTGTGTTTTAGCGCGCCAATAATATGCACAATAATCACCAGCAAAATAATGAGTCCAATAATTTCGTGCGCTTCGTAAAACAGTTCGCGCATATCTTTGTTATCCAGGCCTTTAATAAGCTCTATGCCAAACCATTTAATGCCGTATTTGCTGTAAATTGCCATGATAATGCCGCTCAAGGGCAAAGCGACCATTAGCAAGTAAAGTAAATGGTGCGCGCCGCTGGCGAGCTTGCTCTCCCAGGCCTTGTAAGAGGCCAACAAAGCGGGTGGACGATGCGTGATGCGCCACAAGATGCGAATGAGGATTAAAGCAAAAATCGTGACGCCGATAGATTTATGTAGATTGAAGTAAAACGTGCGTGGGCTAATTTCTTCGCTTAGATCCCAAGTGTAAACGCCTAAATTGAATAAATCGTAAGCGATTTGTTTGGGCGCTTCTTTGGGCAGCTCGCTCATAAACCAACCAAGCGCAAACATGCCAAAAATTCCTATTGCGATGAGCCAATGTAACACTTTGGCGGTTTTAGTATAGCTTGTCGTGGGGTGATTCATAGTAATATCCTTGAAGTATTAAACCAAGTGCATAATTGAGTGCTTATGTGATAAGCGTCACAGCGAATAAATTTACATAACTACAATATTGTAACTATTTAGTATGCATTGTAGATAATAATCTAGGTATAAGGAACAAGTGATGAAAATTTTAATGGTTATGCTTAGTCATATGCTTGGCGTTTTGGCGCTGGTGGGCTGTACCAGCTTGCCAGTTAAAGAGAAAACTGCGCATCATGATTTTGCGATTGAAAATGTGGGCGATGGCATTTACGTGCATCATGGCGTTCACATGGATATTGACGATGGTTACAAAGGCGATATTTGTAATGCCAGCTTTGTGGTTGGCACTAAAGGCGTGGCGGTGATTGATACGGGCGGTAGCATTAAAGTCGGCCATCAGTTGCGCGAGGCTATTCGCAAGGTCACGCCGCTACCTATTTTGTACGTGATTAACACGCATGTACACCTTGACCACATTTACGGTAATGCAGCTTTTCTACCGCGTAATTCAAATCAAGCAAAGCCTGAATTTATTGGGCACGAAAAATTAGGCACGGCGATGGAATTGCGACGCGAACAATACGCCAAAATTAATACCAAATTGTTAGGTGAAGATGCCATTGGCAGTGAGCTAGTAAAGCCGACAATTGCCGTGAAAACCACGCTAGAACTAGATTTAGGTGATAGAAAACTGATGCTAACCGCTCACCCAGTGGCACATACCAATACCGATTTATCCGTAATTGATATTAAAGAGGATAGCAAAACCAGCACATTGTTTACTGGCGATTTGTTGTTTATTGAGCGCACACCAGTGTTAGAGGGCGATATTAAAGGCTTAATTGCTGAGCTGGAAAAGTTAAAAAGTAGCGCGACTAAAAAAGCTATTAAGCAAGCAGTGCCAGGCCACGGACCAGTTACTAAAAATTGGAAACTCGCTATCGAAAACCAACAACGTTATTTAACTACACTGCTCACGGATATCCGCGCTAGCATAAAAAAAGGTGAGAGCATGGAATCTGCCATGAATACGGCGGCGGCAAGCGAAAAGGATAAATGGCAACTCTTTGATATTGCTAACAGACGTAATGTAAATATTATTTACCCCGCGTTAGAATGGGAATAAAAATATGCGCATACACTCAAGCATTTAAGAAGGCGCCTGCAAGCCGCATGAATATTGGCTTGCAGAGCCTGTTCAAAAATTATTTAGTCAGATAAAACTATTTTTATTTATTAATTTTTATTTTTCTTAAGATTATCTAGGCTGTAAGCCATTTGATCGTGCAAAGCGACCATAATTAAGCCACCTGCAATAGCGAGATATTGCATAGTTAAAATAAGACCATTAGGTTCTTGAAGTTTCATAAAAAGCGCTATAAATACCGCATAAGCCGCCAACACATAGGCGCAAATTTTAGTTTTATAGCCTAACAACAAGCCAAGCCCGAACACGAGCTGTATAAAAATAGTAAGCGGCGCGAAAATTCCAATTAAACCATAGCCGCCTAAGTAGTTAGAGTACGCCTTATAACCCTCTGGGTGGCTTGTAATTTGCGAAAGTACGATTAATACCGCGACAAAGAATATTTGCGCGAGTAAAATTCTAGCGAATACTTCAATATATTTATTCATTTAATAAATTCTCAACGTTTAGATCAAGCCATTATTATAAAGCGTTTATTTCATGCTAGCTAACATTCAAATTTCTAAAGTAAGCTGGCACGAAGCGGAAAATGATTTGCGTGCGATTAGAACGCCCGTTTTTATTGAGGAGCAAGCCGTCGCGCCAGATTTTGAGTGGGATGAACTAGACGCAAGCGCCATACACATATTGACGCAGTTTGATAATCAGCCAATTGCGTGCTTACGGATAATTGATTATCACAAAATTGGTCGCATGGCAGTGCTTAAAGAATGGCGTGGCTTGGGGCTTGGAGCCGCTTTATTGTTAGAGGCTGTGGCCGTATGTAAAAATTACGGCAGCAAAAGTATTCATATATCTGCGCAAATGCACGCGATTGAATTTTATCGCAAAGCTGGTTTCAAAGTAACCAGTGACGAATATTGCGATGTGCATATTCCACATGTGGATATGCAGTTGGATTTAAATTAAAGCTTTGTAATTAAATTGAACCTTCAAGCAAGCATTTGTTAAAATAGAGTTTTAATTCTTTATAAATAAATCGAGAACATTATGTCAAAAATCATATTTAAAGCAGGCGAAGCTACCGTTTACACCGAGGGTAAAGATGTGACGGCAGCCATGCCAGAAATTTTAATCGGTAGTGTGGATGGCCCAGTGGGCGCGGCATTTGCTAATTTAATGGCACAAAGCAAAGGCCACACGGCGATGTTTGCAGTGCGCGATATTAACCAACTCGTGCGCCCTGCTTGCATGATGGTGCCAAAAGTTACCTTAAAAGGCAGCACTGATGTTAGTTTATTTGGCGGAGTGGTGCAAGCTGCCGCAGCCGATGCGATTTTAGATTGTGTGATTGAGGGTATTATTCCAAAAGACCAAGTCAACGATTTATGCATGATTAGCTTGGTGTGGATAGACCCAGGCTGCATTGCCCTAGAAAAAGAAGGCAAATTAGACAAAGCCGATATGTACAAAAATAACTACGAGGCGACCAAACTTGCCATTAAACGCGCGCTCAACGACGAGCCTAGCATCGATGAGCTGATTGCCAATCGCCACAAAATCAAACATTGCATGTGGGAAGAGTCCTGGGACCAAAAGTGAGCATCAGAAGTAAGCAACAATTAGTAAAGTGCCGCAAAGGTTGACAAAGTTCGCTCAAGATTTATGATATAGACATTGATGATGTAGATAAGTAACGAAATTCGGAGGAACTATGGCTGAACATAATGTATGCATGGAGGCTTTTGAGCGGCTTTGCGCGGATGTGAATACTGACACAAAATCTGCGATTGATGAATCAGATTACTGGCTGTTTGAACTAGGTTTTAGGTCGGCGATTGAGGAGTTGCTTTCAATCGCTGATGCGGGTTCGCAAAGTAGAAAATTTGTATCGCCGCGTTTTCAAATGTTGGCGGATAAGATATTAGAATCGCGCTTACATTAAACAAAAAGGTAGCTTAAGCTGCCTTTTTTATTTTTAGGCTTTGCAAAATTTTACGCACAGGTGTGGGTATGGCCGCGCCAATCGCTTCGTCAATCGATAGCCAAATTGTGCCTGCTTGGTTCACTTGCGGTGCTGCTTTATTTATGTAAACCAGTTGCGGCGCAATGTGCAGCTTAAAATGGGTGAATGTGTGCGTTAGTTTGTTTAAGGGTGACGCATCAACTGGCACACCATCGGCTTCAGGAAAGCTCCACAAACCGCCCCAAATGCCTACTGGTGGACGTTTTTCTAGCATAACTTTATCGCCGTTTACAAACACTAGCATGGTCGTATTTTTCTCGGGAATCGCTTTGCGAGGTTTTGGCGTTGGTAGCAG
>JAYVRE010000195.1:0-6995 GCA_043776535.1 Methylotenera sp.
GGGCCCGCTTGGTACATATAGTGAAGAAGCGGCGCTCAAACAGTTTGGCCTTGGTCGCCAAGCTGTAGTCTGTGGCTCGATTGATGAGGTTTTTCGCACGCTAGAGGCTAATCAAGCCGATTATGGTGTGGTGCCAGTAGAAAACTCTACCGAAGGCGCGGTGGGTTTGACGCTAGATTTACTGCTCGCCAGCCCGCTTAAAATTTGTGGTGAAATTACGCTGCCAATTCACCATTGTTTGCTGTCACAACAAACCGATATTACGCAAATTTCGCACGTATTTTCGCACAGCCAATCGCTATCGCAATGCCACGAATGGCTGAATAAAACGCTCCCCAGTGCCACGCGTGATGCGGTGACTAGCAACGCCTTTGCCGCGCAGATGATGCATGAGTTAGTTTCGGCTGACGGCACATTCGCCGCCGCCATCGCCAGCAAACGCGCGGCGGAACTATTTAACTTGACCGTATTGGCCGAAAATATCGAAGACGACCCAAAAAATACCACGCGCTTTTTGGTGTTAGGCAATCACGATGTGGCGGCTTCTGGTCAAGACAAAACTTCTATCGTCATGACCACTAAGAACAAGCCAGGCGCCATGTTAGAGCTGCTTGAGCCGCTATCAAAACATGGTGTGAGCATGACCAAACTTGAATCACGGCCTTCTAAGCAAGGCTTATGGGATTACGTATTTTTTGTGGATATTGAAGGTCATCAATCCGATAATAAAGTGAAAGCCGCGCTGCAAGAGCTGCAACAACGCGCGTCGCTACTTAAGGTGTTGGGTTCATATCCAGCCGCAGTTATTTAGGTTTTCACTATGTCCAATTTAGCGCATTTAGCCCCCGATTACATTCGTACGATTGCACCTTACCAGGGCGGCAAGCCTATTGCTGAACTCGCCCGCGAAATGGGCTTGAACGAGGCGGATATAATCAAGCTTGCATCCAACGAGAACCCGCTAGGTATCAGCCCCAAGGCGCAAATGGCGATAGACGAAGCGGTGCACGATATCGCGCGCTATCCTGATGGCAATAGCTTTGCTTTGCGCGTTGCGGTGAGTGATAAATTTGGTGTTGCACATAATCAAATTGTGTTTGGTAACGGCTCGAATGACATATTGGAACTGGTTGCCAGAGCCTTTCTCTATGAGGGTTGCGAGGCGATATATTCGCAACATGCGTTTGCGGTTTATCCGTTGGTGACGCAAGCGGTGGGCGCGACGGGCGTAGTAGTGCCAGCTAAAAATTATGCTCACGATTTAGATGGTTTTTTAGCAGCGATTACACCTAGAACCAAGCTTATTTTTATTGCAAATCCGAATAATCCAACAGGGACATTAATAAATAAAGATGCTCTGAGAGCCTTTATTAAGGCGGTGCCTAGCAACATATTAATTGTTCTGGATGAAGCATATGACGAGTATTTAAGCGCTCAAGATAAATCTGAAGCGATCAACTGGCTGGTCGAGTTTGATCATTTAATTATTTCGCGCACTTTTTCTAAGGCCTACGGTCTAGCTGGCTTGCGTATTGGCTTTGGCCTGATGCACGCAGATTTAGCGGATATGCTTAACCGCGTTCGTCAGCCGTTTAATGTGAATAGTATTGCACAAGCGGCGGCGGTTGCCAGCTTAGCGGATGGTGATTTTGTCGCGCGCAGTTACGCCGCAAATCAGGCGGGCATGGTGCAAATTACGCAAGGTTTAACGCAGCTTGGCTTAGAATACATTGTTTCTTATGCCAATTTTGTCAGCTTTAAAGTAGCCAATGCGGCACAAGTGAATCAAAAGTTACTGCAAAATGGCGTGATTGTGCGCCCAATTGCCAATTACGAAATGCCAGAATATTTGCGTGTAAGTATCGGATTATTCAGCGAAAATGCACGATTTTTAGAAATTTTAGAGCAGATATTGAAAAAGTAATAAACATGACCTTTGATGAAAAATTACAGCACGAAAAATTAAACTACGAAAAGCTAGCGACGGATGACGTTCGCATTCGTGAAGTTAAACCATTAATTACGCCTATCGCTTTGCTTAGCCGCTTGAAAGAGAGTGCCGTATCTACACAAAATATATTAGAAACGCGCGCAGCCATTCATCGCATTTTGCACCAAGCAGATGACCGTTTGCTGGTCATCATAGGGCCTTGCTCTATACACGACACCAAAGCTGGGCTTGAGTATGCAAAGCGTTTGATTGAAGTGCGTAATAATCTGAGCGCTGATTTATTGATTGTGATGCGCGTGTATTTTGAAAAACCGCGCACCACGGTGGGCTGGAAAGGCTTGATTAACGACCCGCATTTGGATGGTAGTTATGACATCAATGAAGGTTTAACCACCGCAAGAAAATTTTTGCTGGATGTGAACGAACTTGGCATGCCCGCTGGCATGGAGTTTTTAGATACCATTACGCCACAATACACGGCGGATTTAATCAGTTGGGGCGCCATTGGCGCGCGTACTACCGAATCACAAGTGCATAGGGAGTTAGCCTCTGGCTTATCTTGCCCTGTGGGCTTTAAAAATGGCACTGATGGCGGCGTTCAAGTGGCGATAGATGCGATTAAAACCGCGGCTAGCCCACATCATTTTCTATCCTTCACCAAAGAAGGCAACTCAGCCATATTCTCGACAACAGGAAATGATGATTGCCATGTCATTTTACGGGGTGGAAAAACGCCAAACTATAACAGCGCCTGTGTGCAAAGTGTTTGCGCAAGTCTTGCCAGTTCAGGTCTAACGCCATTATTAATGATCGATTGCAGTCATGCCAATAGCAGTAAAGACTATACCCGACAAAAAGAGGTTGCAGGTGATATTGCTGCGCAGATAGGTGCTGGCGATGTACGTATTGTTGGCGCTATGATTGAATCGCACCTTAATGAAGGCCGCCAAGAACACACGCCAGGTAGCGAATTAGCGTATGGAAAATCGATTACCGATGCTTGTTTGGGTTGGCAAGATAGCGTGGAATTGTTAGAAACACTGGCAGCCTCCGTGCGGGCGCGTCGCAAGCATGTTAATTAAAACGCGGTTTAGCTCATGAATTTACTTAGGCCTTATTCGGTAACTTAGCAGTATTGCTTGTTGCTAATAGAGCGCATAGTTCGATTCACGTTGAAGCACAATAAATGCAACAACGAATTTAAAAACTTAACTAAAAGGAAATTATTATGTGGACAACTCCAGCAGCTACTGAAATGCGTTTTGGCTTTGAAGTAACAATGTACGTAATGAATAAATAATTAGCTTTTTGCTAATAAACAAAAGGCTGTTGCAAAACAGCCTTTTTTTATAGCTAAGCTAAATTCAAAGATAGATTAAAGTAGAATTAAGTTTTATTTAGAATTGTAGAATTAAATGCATATTCACGTTTTAGGCGCCGCAGCAGGCGGTGGTTTTCCGCAGTGGAACTGTAATTGTCCCAATTGCGATGGTTTACGTAAAGGCACGATAAAAGCCACCAAACGCACGCAATCATCCATTTGTGTTTCTAGCAACGGTGTGGATTGGGTGTTGTTTAACGCTTCGCCAGACGTGTTACAACAAATTCAAGATTTCGCGCCATTGCAACCAGGGCGCGCAATCCGAGACAGCGGCATCCAAGCCATCGTGCTAATCGACGCGCAAATTGATCACACTACAGGTTTATTTATGTTACGCGAAGGTAAAGTAAAACGCGAAATCTATTGTACTGACATGGTGTATGAAGACTTAACAACCGGCAACCAAGTGTTGAATATTCTGGGTCATTACTGCGGTATCAATCGCCACGATGTGCCGATTGATGGTAAAACCAGCTTTACGATTCCCAATGTACCTAATCTTAAATTTACCTCAGTAGCGCTAAAAAGTGCTGCGCCCCCGTATTCACCGCATCGTAATGACCCTAAAGCAGGCGATACGATTGGTGTATTGATTGAAGAAATCAGTACAGGTAAGAAATGTTGGTACTCACCTGGCTTAGGCGAAATAGAGCCACATTTGCCAGAATTAATGCGCCAAGCAGATTGTATTATGGTCGATGGTACGTTTTGGACCGATACCGAAATGATCGATATGGGCTTGATGACCAAAACTGCGCGAAGTATTGGACATAATCCGCAGTCAGGTGAGGGTGGCATGATAGAAAAGCTAGATGAGTTTGGTCCTAAAAATGGTCAAGCAGTGCGCAAAGTATTGATACACATCAATAATACCAATCCAATTTTAAGAGAAGATTCTGCCGAGCGGGCAACGCTCAGCCAGCATGGCATAGAAGTCGCCTATGATGGTATGGATATCATTTTTTAGGAGAAAACAATGAACGCATTAAGTCACGACAATTTACCATGGACGCGCGAACAGTTTGAAGACAAACTGCGCGAAAAAGGTAAGGGCTATCATATCTACCATCCGTTTCATGTGATGATGTATGAAGGTAAATTGACCAAAGATCAACTGCAATGTTGGGTGGCGAATCGCTTTTATTACCAAATTTCAATCCCAATGAAAGACGCTGCGATTCTTTCTAACTGTGATGATGTTGAAGTGCGTAAGCAGTGGATAGTGCGTATTACTGACCATGATGGGGTTGATGAAGCTGGCAAAAAAGCCGTTGGTGGTATTGAGGCTTGGATTCAACTTGGTGAAGCAGTCGGCTTAACACGCGAGCAAATAACTTCTCTCAAATTGGTCAGCCCAGGTGTGAAGTTTGCAGTAGATGCTTATGTCAATTTTGCCAAACAACGCAGCTGGCAAGAGTCAGTATGTTCTAGCTTAACCGAGCTATTTGCGCCGCATATCCATCAGCAGCGTATCAGCTCATGGCCCACCATGTATCCGTGGATTAATGAATCAGGTTTAACTTACTTTAAAAAACGCCTAACTGAAGCTAGACGTGATGTAGAGCAGGGTTTAGGCGTAACGCTAGATTACTTTAGTCAAAGCCGCGAAATGCAATTAAAAGCGCTGGATATTTTGCAATTTAAGTTGAATGTGTTGTGGGTAATTGCGGATAGCATTATGTTAGCGTCTGACGTAGATATTAAAATTGCTGGCAAAGATTACTTTCATCAACCTGTGATTCACTTTGACTAAGAATATTAATTAAGAAGTAGTTATGGAAAACAATATACAAAACGATGACATCTACGCCATCGCGCTACACCACCGATTTCAATGGGAAGAAGCGCAACAAAGTTATGTGATACTTTTCCCCGAAGGCATGGTCAAACTACATGGCGGCGCGGGCGAAGTGATTAAACGTTTAGACGGTAAAGCAACGGTGGGCGATATTGTGACCGAATTAAAAGCCGCTTTCCCCGATGCCGCTAATATTGAAGCCGATATTGTTGGCATGTTTGACATGGCTTATGGCAAGGCGTGGATTCGCAAGCTTAACTAATCTTTTAGGAGTAGCAAAATGACACAAAATTATTTAGGTGATTCAGCCGTACAAATGGCTGTTCATGCGCAAAACCAACCTCAAAATAATGGCGTCGCAGCGAATATCACACACACACAGCCACTGTGGCTGTTGGCAGAGGTGACGTATCGTTGCCCGCTGCATTGCGCGTTTTGCTACAACCCGACTGATTACGATAAGCATACGCAAAACGAACTGAGTACCGAGCAATGGATTCAAGCCCTGCGCGATGCGCGCAAATTAGGAGCGATTCAACTGGGTATTTCGGGCGGCGAGCCGCTATTGCGCGATGACATTGAAGAGATTGTCATCGAAGCGAAAAAGCTCGGTTATTACAGCAACTTGATTACTTCTGGCGTCGGTTTAACCGAAAAACGCATTCAAGCCTTTAAAGAAGGCGGTTTAGATCATATTCAGCTTTCCATGCACGATATTACCGAAGAAATTAACAACTTCATCACCAACACCAACACCTTTGAGCTAAAGAAAAAAGTCGCCGCCATGATTAAAAATCACGGCTACCCGATGGTGCTCAACGTGGTGATTCACCGCTATAACATTGGCCATATCAAAGAAATTTTAGAGATGGCCGAAGCGCTAGGCGCGGATTATGTCGAGCTGGCGAACACACAATATTACGGCTGGAGTTTGGTGAATCGCAGTCAGTTGATGCCGCTAAAAGAGCAAATTGACGAAGCAGAGCGCATCACCAACGAGTTCCGCCAAAAAGTAGGCAACAAAATGAAAATTTTCTTTGTCGTCCCAGATTACTTCGGCAATCGCCCAAAAAAATGTATGAACGGCTGGGGCGAAGTGTTTATGATTGTCACCGCTAATGGTGACGTATTGCCATGCCACTCAGCTCGTGTGCTACCGAATATGCAATTCCCCAACGTGCGTGACAAGGGCTTAGAATGGGCTTGGAAAGACAGTCCTGCGTTTAATAAATATCGTGGCACGGCTTGGATGAAAGGCCCGTGCGTGACTTGCCCAGAAAAAATGAATGACTTGGCTGGCTGTCGTTGTCAGGCGTTTTTATTAAGTGGAGACGCTGAAAGCGCAGACCCAGTTTGTTCATTATCGCCAAATCATCATTTAATCGAGAAAGCGATTGAAGACAGCAAAAATCCAGTAATAGCATCGCAACCGATTATTTTTAGAACCGATAAAAACTCTAAAAAATATGCCAGTGGTGATAAAGAACGCGTAGAAGAGTTTCACGCGCTACCATAATTCATCGTTGCTAAATTCCACACCGTCATTTCGTATTTTGGCGTGTGAATAATGCAATTTATTTGCATATATTCCACGGACAAGACCTTTACGGTCTGCATGAAATCCAGTGGCTTTAACGACACTAGATACCGACTTTCGTCGGTATGACAAAGTTGGTAGTTTCATGGGTTTTAAGAAATTACTTATTAAAAACTAAAATTAAATGAAACCACATTCCAACATCTTAGTTTACGTACTCGCCAGCCTAGCCGCGCTGGCGCCGTTTGCCATCGATACCTACTTGCCCGCCTTTCACATTATGGGCGCAGATTTAGTCGCAACTGACGTGCAAATTCAGCAAAGCCTC
>JAYVRE010000196.1:0-6930 GCA_043776535.1 Methylotenera sp.
GGCGTTGTCACAGTGACGCCCAAAAAGCCCACATCAAGCCTAGCGCAACTGTTTAAGTTGATTCAAGCAGCAGAAGTGCCCAACGAATTTATGAGGGAACGCGATAATACTGTGGGCGAGTTTAGGGATATTTTTTAATGCTGCGCTACATGCTAGACACCGACACTTGCAGCTATGCGATTAAGCTAAAAGAACCTGCGTTGCTCGCAAAAATTCAATCAGGCTTGGCAAATGACTCCTTGGCGATTTCAGTGGTTACGCGTGCCGAGCTGCTCTATGGCCTAGCACTAGTGCCGCAAGCCACCTCGCTTAAAAAGGCCGTACTGGCTTTTTTAGATTATATTCCATGCTTAGAATGGCCTGTGCCAGCCGCAGATTATTATGCAAAATCGCGCAGCGAGCAAAAACTAAGCGGCAAACCAATTGGCTATATGGATACCTTAATCGGGTCTCACGCTATGGCAGAAAACTTGATATTAGTGACGCATAACACTAAGCATTTTGAGCAGATTGAGGGGCTTAAGATGGAAGATTGGATAGTTGCTTAAAATGTTAAAAATAAAAAAAATTGTAATTAAAAACTTTCGCTCTATCGAAAACATGAACATTGATTGCTCGAATATTACAACATTTGTAGGAGCAAACGATGCAGGAAAATCTTTTAGCCGCTAGCCAAATAGTGCAAGTCATAGAAACAAAAGTGAATTTATTAACTACTCAGTCAGCACTGGGGCGCCCTGGAGGGTGGTCGGTACGCGCGAGCTAGTGATTAGCAATAGCCATTATTTGGTGCCGTATCGCATTAAAAATAACCATGTGGAAATTTTACGGGTGTTTCATACTTCGCAAAAGCTGCCAAATAAGTGGTGAAAATAAAACGTTTGTAAAATATATTTTTTATATTTTGCTAAGTATTTTATAAAGGAAATAGCTTATGGCTAGTAAAAGTAAATTAGTAAATTTAGATGCAATGATAAAGCGAGAAGACTTTGCCTTGGAGGATGGTAATTTAACAACATCATTCGATCAAATAAACGCAATATCCGTTAGTAATTTTGGACAACTTGGCTCTTTAGCTTCTAGCTTAAGAAAACCAGACTTCCAAAGGGAAACTAATCATTGGGCTCCTGAGCAAGTTTGCTCTTTGCTCGAATGTTTTGTGAATGGCGACCTAATTCCATCCGTAATTCTATGGAGGTCGTCTACTGGGATATTTGTAATTGATGGAGGACATAGATTAAGTGTTCTCAAGGCTTGGGTAGAGGATGATTATGGAGATGGTCCAGTTTCAATTTCCTTTTTTGGTCACTCGTTACCATCTGAGCAGGTAAAAGCATCAAAACTTACTAGGAAATTAATAGCTGAAAGTATAGGCTCTTGGCAACATTTTCAATCCAGAATGATTGCAAACGATCAGTCAGAAGTTGAAAAAATTAGAACAAGTACAGTTGCCTCACGGGGACTTGCCATTCAATGGGTTAGTGGCAATGCAGAGAAAGCTGAAAGGTCATTTTTTCATATAAACACTAAAGGTACTCCACTAGATGATTTAGAGGAATTGTTACTTAATAACAGAAAAAAACCTGTAGCAATAGCTGCTAGAGCGGTGATTCGCTCGGGCATGGGTCATAAATACTGGTCACAATTTGAAGAAGAGAAAAGACTTAAAATTGAAGCAGCAGCAGTTAAAATACATGAAATATTATTTACGCCTGAACTCCAGTCCAAAATTAAAACGCTTGATTTACCTCTTGGGGGCTCAACTGGCGTCCGAAATGGAATGAAAATTCTGATGGATTTCATCACAGTTGCAAATACACAAAATAACCAACCTTTAGAAATTTCAACACAAGCAGATGATGTTGATGGAAGTGAAACGCTAAATTGTTTGAATCAAACTGTTAAGTTGGCAAAAAGAATTACAGGTAATGATGGTGGTAGTTTAGGCTTGCATCCAGCAATATATTTTTATGGCCCTTCAGGACAGCATTCATCTGCTATGTTCATGGGACTCGTTACTTTAATTGGCAGAAAGTTATCAAACAATGATGATCTTTTCTTTGTTAAGTTTACAAAAGTTAGAAGTAAGCTAGAAAATATTCTGATTCAAAACAAAGATTTAATTTCCACAATACTGCAAAGAATTATTAGTAAAAAGAGAGTTAGCAAGTATTCAGATATATTGGATTTAGCAATTAACTCTTTATACAATGACGAGCCCTATTCAGAGCAAAACCTTATAGTGCATGCTGGACTGGTCGGCAAGATTTTTGTGGGTAGTGGAGTAATTGAGGGCGAGAAATTTTCTGAGAATACAAAGAATGCGGCCTTTATTAGAAGTGCTTTAAAAAGCGCACTGAGGTGTCCCATTTGCCAAGGTTATTTAGATCCAATTAGATCGGTTTCATATGACCATATCACGCGAGTTCAAGACGGTGGTGTAGGCTCACTCGAGAATTGTGATTTAACACATCCTTATTGTAATCAAAGTATTAAAAATTAGTGATGCGCATCGAAATACTAATTTCTAAACAAACCCTTACACTTTTCGATAATTTTGGCGGTGTAACGGCAAAATATGCAGTTTCTACCGCGGCGAACGGCGCAGGTTGCGAGAAAGATAGCGGCTGCACGCCGTTAGGCGCGCATATCATCCGCGCTAAGATAGGCGCGGGTGTTGAGCCAAATGCAGTATTTGTAGGGCGGCGGTTTACAGGTGAAATTTGCACGCCAGAACTGATGGCGCAATTCCCCAATCGCGATTGGATTTTAACGCGGATATTGTGGCTAAGCGGAACAGAAATCGGCAAAAATCGCCTCGGCAATGTGGATACCATGCAGCGTTATATTTATATTCACGGTACGCCAGATAGCACGGATATGGGTGAAGTCGGCTCGCATGGCTGTGTGCGTATGCGTAATGCGGATGTGATTGAGTTGTTTGATTTGGTTGAGGCGGGTACAAAAGTTTTTATTTCAGAATAGTTACTCCCTCCCCCTAGATGGGGGAGGGTTGGGGAGAGGGTGATTCTGCGGCTTTACCCCTCCCCCTAACCCTCTGATGGAGCAACTAAGCAGTTGACTAAGCCCGCAAACGGGCAAGTCGCTGCTAATCCCACAAGGGGCGAGGGGATTAAGGTGGTTTGTGTTTCTAATTAAAAAATTATCGAGCTTCGTCACCGTCATTTTCGGCGTACTTTTGCTCACTTTTTTGTTGATTCACCTCGTGCCTGGTGATCCAGTGGAGGTGATGTTGGGTGAATCGGCAAGTGTGGCAGATCGAGACCAATTGCGCGCTGAATTAGGCCTGAATCAGCCTTTAATTCAACAGTTTGGCAGCTATTTAAGCAGGCTAAGCCGAGGCGATTTTGGCAACTCTATTCACACCAAGCAACCCATTATTGACATGCTTAAAACGCGCTATCCTGCCACGCTTAAGTTGGCGATTTTATCGTTGCTTATTGGCTTGAGTATTGGTATTCCATTAGGTATTTACGCAGCACTAAAGGCAAATCATTGGCAAGATTTCGTGGTCACAATCGTCAGCGTGCGCTTATCCGCCATGCCCGCGTTTTGGCTGGGGCCAATGCTGATGTTGGTTTCCGCGGTATGGTTGGGCTGGCTGCCTGTCAGCGGCATGGAATCAAACACTTCAATTATTTTGCCCGCCATTACGCTTGGCTTTGGTTTAAGCGCGATACTCACGCGCATGACGCGAACGAGTTTGCTGGAAGTGCTTAATGACGATTACATTCGCACCGCGCGTGCCAAGGGTTTAAGCGAGCGCACCGTGATTATTCGCCATGCTTTGCGCGCCGCCTTGTTGCCGATTATCACCATTGTTGGCCTGCAAATGGGTAGTTTGCTGGCAGGCACAGTCATTACCGAAACCGTGTTTAGTTGGGATGGCATTGGTCGACTGCTGGTCGAGAGCATCGAAAAGCGCGATTACCCCGTGACGCAAGCCTGTGTGCTGGTGGTGGCTTTGAGCTATGTGTTGGTGAATTTGGCGACGGATGTGTTGTATCGATTTGCAGATCCGCGAGTTAAGTTTGGGCAATAAACTAAGATGACATATTTCAATGATACGCTGTTCCTAATTCCCTCCCCTAGCAGGGGGAGGGCTAGGGTGTGGGTGAACAGCAACTTTACAAAACCATGTCTTAATAAATCGAAACAGTTACCCCCATCCCAACCTTCCTCCTTAAGGTGGGAAGGGGCATTAAAGTTGAATTAAGTGATGAAACTATTCGCCGCATGTATTTTAGCTTTTTGGGTAATCGCAGTGATTTTGGGACAGTTATTCCATTTAAACCCCAATCATATCGATTTAAACGCGATTTTAGCTTCTGCTAACCCGCAATATTGGCTGGGCGCAGATGACCTTGGGCGTGATATTTTGGCGCGCATTTTAAGCGGGGTGAAAGTCTCGTTTACAGTGGCAGTTTTTGTGACACTCATCACCATGACTATCGGCGTATTTATTGGCTTGCTGGCAGGTTTTTATGGCGGTAAAATCGACCAAATTCTGATGCAAATTACCGATATTTTTCTCGCCTTCCCAGGCATATTATTGGCGATTGCCTTTGCCGCTGTGCTGGGTCCTGGCATTACAAATTTGATGATTGCGTTGTGCATCACGGGTTGGGTAAGCTACGCGCGCCTTACACGCGGCCAAACTTTGAGTTTGCGCAATCGCCAGCATGTGCAAGCCGCAGAATCGCTAGGCGCAAGCGTGCCAAGATTGCTCATCAAACACATTTTGCCGTTATTAGGCTCCCTATTAATTGTAGAGGCGACTTACAGCTTGGCGAGTATAATGATCGCCGAGGCTAGTTTGTCGTTTCTCGGGCTGGGCATACAAGCGCCAAATGCCAGCTGGGGCGCTATGTTACGCGATGGTGTAAGGTATATGTTGGTCGCGCCGCATTATGTGCTGATTGTTGGATTAAGCTTAATGAGCTTGATTTTGGCGATTAATTTATTGGGCGATCAATTACGTGACAAATTAGACGTTCGCGTTAGTTTTAATGAATAAGCAAATTAAGGAATCACTTGAGCAATACAAACATAGATTTAACAACAATTACGTGGCAAGAAAAAAACAAAACAATGGAAGCCGTTTGGCAGTCGGAAGCGGGTAATCAGCCGCCTAAAAATGTGGTGATTGCAGACGATACCACTAACGCCAAAGCGGCTTACAAGCTGATTTGCGAAGGCACGGGCTTTTTATATAAAGGCGATTTTCAAAACGCCAAGCAACTGTTGCAAGCCATTACACGCAAAATTGATAGCAAGCCGATTCCAGCCGCCGAGAATCTAACGCAGGCGTTTCATCAGCATCGCGCGCGGCAAATTCAGCGCGCGAATATTACCAATAAAATTTTAATCGAATTAAATCACGGCGCTTGTGATTTAAAACGTGCGCCCGATGTGAAAGAAGCGGTGGCTGGCGCGCTGATTACCAATGCTAAGCTGGATAAAGTGCCTGCAAAATTGGTGCTATCTTTAAGAGAGTTGTTAGGCATGGTGGGCGCACACGAGTGGCGCAAAAAAGGCGTGTCTATCGATGCGCTACCAGCCAATATCCACGCGCACTATGGCGTGTATTCTCCGATTCGTGGTGAGTATTTAGAGTTGATTAATTCTACCAGTTTTGGCAACGCAAAAACCGCGTTTGATATTGGCACTGGCACTGGCGTCATCGCCGCAATTTTAGTCACGCGCGGCATTAAAGCCGTCATCGCAACAGATAACAGCATTCGTGCGCTAAATTGCGCAGCCGAAAATATTGAAAAACTTAATCTAAAACAATACATTACGTTAGAGCAAGCCAATTTATTCCCAAGCGGACACAAAAAAGCTGATTTAATCGTATGCAACCCGCCTTGGTTGCCAGCCAAAGCCAACGCGCCTATTGAGCATGCGATATACGACCCGAATAGTGCATTGTTGCGCGGATTTTTAAATGGCGTAAGTACACATTTAAATGACAATGGTGAAGCCTGGTTGATATTGTCAGATTTGGCTGTGCATCTAGGTTTGCGTAGTGATGAAGAATTGCAAAAATGGATTACTGATGCAGGTTTAAGTGTAGCTGAGAAGACGGATATTGCGCCAAAACATGCCAAATCAAGCGATCAATCTGATCCGCTATATGCGGCGCGGGTTAAAGAAATTACGAGTCTTTATCGGTTAAAAGTTAACGCTTAACTATCACCGTCATTCTGAGTCTAAGGCTTTATCTTAGGTGAAGAATCCAGTATTTACCTTACTTAAAATCTGGATTCTTCACCTAAGATAAAGCCTTAGACTCAGAATGACGGATTTTTTAAGATTTTTATGGTTAAAATAGCACTTGAGAAATGCCCCAATTAAAACGAAAATCAAAAGAAAGCAAAGCATGTCCCTAGGTCCAGTCATGTTAGATGTTGTCGGCACAGTACTCACTGCCGACGATATTAAAAGATTGCAGCACCCTCTAGTGGGCGGCGTGATTTTATTTGCACGCAACTATGAAAATTGTGCGCAATTAGCTGCCCTAACAGCTAGTATCCATGCGGTGCGCCAGCCACCTTTGTTAATCGCGGTAGATCACGAAGGCGGGCGTGTGCAACGCTTTCGTGAAGGCTTTACTAAAATTCCACCCATGCGTGAATTTGGTAAAATTTGGGATACAGACCGCAAAAAAGCCAAAGAATTAGCCGTGCAAGCAGGTTGGATTTTGAGTGCCGAATTGCGCGCACATGGCGTGGATTTTAGCTTTACGCCCGTGCTAGATATGGATTATGGCGATAGCTTGGTGATTGGCGACCGCGCATTTCATCAAAACACCCAAGCCATTAATGAGCTGGCTTTTAGCCTCATGCAAGGCCTTAAAAAAGGCGGTATGCAGGCGGTGGGCAAGCATTTTCCAGGACATGGTTTTGT
>JAYVRE010000197.1:0-6898 GCA_043776535.1 Methylotenera sp.
CGAAAGTGAGTATGCGAGTTATCAGGAATCTCACATCAAGCCACGCTTTTTAGCCAAACGCTTTGCCGCAAAAGAGGCGTTTTCTAAGGCGCTGGGCACGGGTTTGCGCGCGCCTGCAACGTTTCAGAATATCGCGGTTTCGCATGACAATTTGGGTAAGCCGATATTGCTTTTGGCGGAGGATTTACGGGCTTTTATGAATACTAAAAAAATCACGCAAACGCACATCAGCATTAGCGATGAGAAGAATTTAGCGGCGGCGTTTGTGGTTTTAGAAACGTGAAAATCTGTCATTCTGAGCGAAGTGAAGAATCCAGTTTAAGCTATGACTGAAATGGCAATCCCTCTCCCCAACCCTCTTCCGCCCGCGGGAGAGGGGGCTGACATGGAACGTCGCTTTGGCGGCGTAAGCCGATTATACGGTCAGGCTGGGTTAGCCAAGCTGCAAGCCGTGCATGTGGTGGTCATTGGCATAGGCGGCGTGGGCTCTTGGGCGGCGGAGGCTTTGGCGCGTAGCGCGATTGGCAGTATTACTTTAATCGACTTAGATAACATTGCAGAATCCAACGTGAATCGGCAAATTCATGCGCTGGATGGTGCGTTTGGTCAGGCCAAAGTTTCGGCCATGTGCGAGCGCATTTTGAGTATTAATCCAAATTGTGCAGTGCATACAATTGAAGATTTTATTACGCCCGAAAATGTGGCCAAATTACTCAATTTTCAATGTGACGTCATTGTAGATTGCATTGATGATGCCAAAGCAAAAATTGCGCTGGCAGAATTTTGTAAAAGCGCCAAAACGCCACTTATTATGGCAGGTGCTGCAGGTGGTCGGCTAGACCCAACACGTATCAAAGTCGCTGATTTAAGCGCTGTGGCTGGTGATAAATTACTGGCCAAAGTACGCAACCAATTACGCCGCGATTATGATTTCCCTAAAGCTTCTAACACTAAAAAATCGGCTAAATTTGGTATTGTTTGCGTGTATTCAGATGAGCAAACTATTACACCAAATAATAATTCTGCTGCCGTGCAGGCCAATAACCATGCGGTCTCTGGCGATGCTGATCGTTGTGCGATTACAGGTTTAAATTGCGCTGGTTATGGCTCTAGCGTGAGTGTCACAGCCACATTTGGCTTTGTGGCCGCACAATTAGCATTGAACCGCATTCTGCAAAAATAGTCATTATTTGTGTGACTTATCTATTAAACTCCAACACCACATTTAAAGGCAATAAATCAAGCTTACCTAGCAAGCCCTGTGCGCGGTGCGGGCGAGACATGACTTGGCGTAAAGCGTGGGCAAAAAATTGGGATGCGGTAAAATATTGCTCAGACGCTTGTAGAAAAAAGGCAAAAAACCAGTGCGTAATTTAATTCTTATTCTTGGCGATCAGCTTAACTTAGATAACCCCGCGTTAGAAGGTTTCGATGCGACGCAAGACGGCATTTTAATGGTGGAATGCGCTGATGAAGCCACCCACGTATGGAGCCATAAAGCGCGTATTGTGTTATTTTTATCTGCCATGCGGCATTTTTATGACTGCCTTGCAAGTCAATATCCACGGGGCTTACAGGGCATACATTCCAGCTATTGCCAACAAATTAGCAGGTTTTGGAGACCACCAAGATGCGATGTGGCAAGAAAACGATGCGAAGAAAAGTCCATATTTATGGCATTCCTTACTTGCCACCTCGCTTAATTTAAAGCTGCTAAACCCGCGCGAGGTAATTGCCGCAGCAGTGCTTGCTTACCAAAAAAATCAATTACCATTAGCACAATTACCAATAGCAAGTGTAGAAGGTTTTATTCGGCAAATTTTGGGTTGGCGCGAGTTTATACGCGGCGTGTATTGGCTGGATATGCCGCAGATGGCGACTAGCAATCATTACCAACATACGCGCCAACTACCGCGCTGGTATTGGTCTGCAGACACACAGATGAGTTGCATGAAACAAACCATTCAACAAACCATTCAACATGGCTATGCGCACCATATTCAGCGTTTAATGGTGACAGGCATGTTTGGTATTTTGGCAGAAATAAACCCGCGTGAGGTAGAAGCTTGGTATTTGGCGGTGTATGTGGATGCTGTAGAATGGGTGGAGCTACCCAATGTTGTAGGCATGGCGTTGTATGCCAATGGCGGGCGTTTTACCAGCAAGCCTTATGTGGCTAGCGGTGCTTATATTAATAAGATGAGCAATTATTGTAAAAGCTGCAAATATAAACCAGAGCAAAAAACGGGCGCAGATGCTTGCCCGACAACGACTTTATACTGGCATTTTTTAATAAAAAATTATGATACATTTGCCCGAAACCCAAGCACCGCACTAATGACTAAAAATGTGGATCGATTTAGTGAAGACGATATAGCCTTGATAAAACATCAAGCCACGCAATTATTAGGCCGATTAAACAGTCTTTAATTAGGCATTTCTTTACCCAGTCATAAAAATGTCATATTTAAAAACTAAATTTATCATAATATAATTGGTTATGACAATATCAAATCTAAATTCCAAAATAAAGCTACTTGATCGTGATTCTAGCATTCTCAGCTTTAATCAACGCGTGTTGTCACTTGCTCAACGGCACGACTACCCCTTGCTGGAGCGACTTAAATATTTGTGTATTGTCGCCTCTAATTTAGATGAGTTCTTTGAGGTGCGCATGGGAGCACAGCTAGAGGCTATGCGCGCTGGTGTTAAAAAAGGTTTGGTGACATTAAATAGTTTTAACGAGGTGTCTAGCCAAGCTCACGCACTGGTAAACCACCAATACGAAATATTTAATAATGAGCTAATGCCTGCGTTAAAACTAGCGGGCGTTGATATTGTGGCTGGCAATCAACGTAGTGCACATCAACAAAAATGGGTGGCTCAATATTTTGAGGCGAATGTAAAACCACTTTTATTACCCATAGCCTTAGATAGGGCGCATCCCTTTCCTCTAGTCGCTAGTAAAGCGTTGCATCTTATTGTAGAGCTAGAGCCAGAACAAAATAGTAATGCGCCCACTATCAGCATTATTCGCGTGCCGCGTGTGTTGCCTAGGGTTATTCAAATCCCCAAAAATGGGTCGCCTCACCTACAGTTTGTCACCTTAACCAGTATTATAGGGGCGCATTTAGCCAGTTTTTTTGCTAATAGAACAATACTTAGCTATTCGCAATTTAGAGTTACGCGTCATTCTGATTTGGCTTTAGACGAAGGTGATATAAGCGATTTGCCAAGTGCGCTAAGGCAAGAGCTGGCGCAAAGACCTTATGGCGAAGCAGTGCGCTTAGAGATATCAACAGCTTGCTCGGAAGGGTTAGCTGCCTTTTTGTTAAAAGAATTCAACTTGCCAGCAGCCTCGCTCTATCGTGTACAAGGGCCAGTAAACTTAGGTCGTCTCATTCAATTGACTAGCTTGGCACAAGGCGAAGATTTAATTTTTGAACCATTTATACCGTGCTGGCCAAAACAAATAAAGCATGGCGAATCATTTTTTACGCGTCTTAAACAAGGTGATGTATTGATTCATCGGCCTTATGAGAGCTTTGATGCGGTGATTGAGTTCTTGCGCGAAGCGGTTTATGACCCGAATGTGCTGGCGATACACCAAACCATCTACCGAACTGGTAGCGATATGCGCATGTTTAATTTGCTGCAAGAGGCGGTAAAGCGTGGCAAAGAAGTGCTAGTCGTGGTAGAAATTCAAGCGCGCTTTGATGAAGAGGCCAACATTAACTGGGCGGAATCGCTAGAAGCTATAGGCGCGCAAATTGTTTATGGCATGATAGGCTTAAAAACGCACGCCAAAATGTTGCTGGTGATGCGGCGTGAAGGCAAGCGCATTAAGCGATATGGGCATTTATCCACAGGTAATTACAACGCTAACACGGCTAAGTTGTACACCGATATATGCATGTTGACGAGTGATTTAACCATTACGCGTGAGATGGAATACATGTTTAGACATTTAACCAGCCAAATTGCGCTGCCAAGGATGCGTAAATTATTAGTTGCGCCATTTAACTTGCAGCGCGCTATGTTGCGCCATATTAATGCCGCCAAACGTGCTTGCGTGCTGGGTAAAAAAGCAAAAATCATCGTAAAAATGAACTCGCTAACCGATGAAATATTGGTAAACGCCTTGATAGGCGCGGCGCAAGTAGGAGTAGAGATAGATTTAATCGTGCGTGGCGCGTGCATTTTGCCTGTTGATGCGCCAGGTGTCGATGGCAGAATTCGCGTGCGCTCAATTGTAGGGCGATTTTTGGAGCATACTCGCATCTTTTATTTTGAGATTAATGGCGTAAGCCGTATGTGGTTATCCAGTGCCGATTGGATGAGCCGCAATATGATTCGCCGCATTGAAATCGCTTGGCCAATCACCAGTGTCCAAATGCAAACACGTATTATGCAAGAGTGTGTAGCACCTTATTTAAACGATACCGAAGATGCATGGTTGCTAGCGAGTGGCGGGGAATATCAAGCTTTAAATGCGCATGGCTTGCACGGTGCTCGCGGTAAAAGTGCGCAAAAAAGCCTTATCAAGCGCTATTCGGTGAATTAATCATGCTGATTAATTGCGACAATATTATCTTATGGCGTCATGCAGAGGCTGTGGTCGCAAGTGATGCTACGCTGCAAAGTGATATGGCACGCGCCTTAACGCCAAAAGGTCAGCGCCAAGCCAAGCGCATGGCGCGTTGGCTAAAACCGCATTTACCAGAAAATAGCTTATTGTTGAGTAGTGCTGCGCTACGTGCGTTTCAAACGGTGCAGGCGCTTAACGATAGGGCTGCATACGCTAAAATAAATGTGCATTCTGCATTAAATCCAACGGCCAGCTTACAAGAAGTTTTAGATTATTTAGCAAGTTTCAGCTCGAAAAGTAATTTGTTATTGGTCGGCCACCAGCCTTTACTGGGGCGGCTTGCAGCCCACCTGCTAGGGTTGCAGGTGAGTGAGCTTAATATTAAAAAAGGCGCAATATGGTGGTTGCGCCTTGAATCTAATTCTGCCAACTTAAACCAGCCCTTGCGTTATGAAATTGTGAGTGTGCAAACGCCAAGTTTAGTTTAGCAATAGATAATTAGCCCACTTATTTATTTGGCCTGCCAGTTTTTATCACAGGCACTTTAGCCAAGGTAGTTTTAAGCGTGTTGTCAGACATTGCCACCAGCAATTTAATACCCGCACGCAACAATTCACTTTTCTTCGCAGGCTGTCCCATGGCTGTTAAGCGCGCTTTTAGCAGCGACAGTTGGGCGTACTCATCTTTGGGCATGGTAAAGCTATCACGTTCCATTTTTACTTTTTCTGGCTTAACTTTTTTAGTGTCTTTTTTAGCGGTTTTTTTAACATTCGTTTTAGTCGCTACAGTCTTGGCTTTAACTGCTGGTTTGGCTATCGCTTTTGCAACTGGCTTTGTTGCTAGTTTAGCCGCTGGTTTAGAGGCTGGTTTAGCCACTGGTTTTGCAACAGGGTTAGCGACGGCTATAGCTGTCGCTGGTTTTAAACCAAGCGCTTCGGCTTGCAAAGGTGAAATTTTTGACATGATTCAACTCCTGTAGTTAATGATATTAATAATTAAACGGTATAAACAGTTTATACCGTTTAATTTACAAGTCAACTATTTTTAAGTAAGTATAATCAGATGCTTAATGTTAATCTTGAGTAGAAACAACCAAGCTCCAATTGACCTTTTTCCAAGCGAGTATTTCCTCTTCTATCAGGTAAGTAGTTTGCGGAAAAGCCTGTTGCCAAGCGCTTGGCAGGCTAAGTAGAAAAGTATTTTCGGCGCGCTCAAAGGTGATATTTCTTAATACAGGCATACTGCGCGAGTGGCAAAAAATCACCGCTAATCTTAGCGAAATCAGTTTGCAAATAAAACTTTCATCGTTAAAGTCCACGTCTATTTTTCTTAGTTTACCGCAATGCCCTAGCACCAATAAACTTAAGCGATGTAACTCGCTTTGTGCGAATCCCATTAGCTCGGTATTGTCTATAATATAAGCACCATGTTTTTGCGATTCGCTATGCGAAATTGCAGTGCCAATTTCATGGCACAAGGCCGCCCAGTTCAGTACTTGCTTTAATCTTTGAAGCTCGTGCGCGTTCTCTTTATGTTCAACTAGCGTAGGCAAAAGCGCGCTAAAAAACCCAACAGCTACTTTAGCAACATTGGATACATGGCTTTTATTGACGCCAAAGCGAGTGACCAGATGGTTGATAGAGGCATCACGTAAATCTTCAGATGTGTCCGCATCTTGCGACATCATGTCGTATAGTAGGCCATGACGCAGCGCACCCTTGGCGGCTATTAAGGTGTCAAGTTTAAGCAAATCAAATATACCAATTAATATTGCCAGGCCGCTTGCAATCACTGGCTTGCGGTCTTCTTTTAAGCCAGCTAAATCAAGTTTATCTAGCGTTTTGGCTTTAATTAGCTGAGCGCGCAACCAAGCCAAACCTTGGCGCGTGATTATGCCTTCCTCAAAACCTGCATAACCCAAAATTTCAGCTACCGCGCCTACAGTGCCAGATGCGCCGTAAGCTACATCCCAATGCTGGTGTTGATAAGTGTCTGCTACGGCATCTAAAAATGATTCAGCCGCAATTTCGGCACGTTGAAAGTTTTTTTCACTTAAAATACCATCTGAAAAGTATTTAAGCGCCCAAGCCACAGAGCCCACACGCAAAGAGTCCGTGGTTTCTGCGCTTAAATGTCGGCCTAAAATAAACTCGGTTGAGCGCCCACCAATGTCAATTACCAAGCGCTTTTCGTTAGATTGTGGCAGCAAGCGACTCACGCCTTCGTAAATAAGCCGCGCTTCTTCTACGCCAGAAATCACTTCTATCTCATAACCTAAAGCTTTTTTAGCCAGCTTTAAAAATACGTCGC
>JAYVRE010000198.1:0-6860 GCA_043776535.1 Methylotenera sp.
AAGTGGTTTCGCGCAATGGTTTGCCGTTATCAATGGTTTCGGCGATTGAAATCGCTTCTAAATTTGCTTCCATCACGTCAGCAATTTTATTCAAAATAATCGCACGCGCTGCATATGAGGTTTTGCCCCATGCGTCTTTAGCAGCGTGTGCTGCGTCTAAGGCTAAATTTACATCTTCTTCAGATGAGCGTGCAATTTGGCAAAAGTTTTTACCAGTGACAGGGCTCACGTTATCAAAGTATTGGCCTTTAACTGGAGCAACCCATTTGCCGCCGATGTAATTGTCATATTTGGCTTTGTAAGGGTGTTTTACGCCTAGGCCTGAAAGTGTATCTAAACTTGCACTACTTACTTTATTGTCGCCGTCCATGCTAACTCCTGTATTTTTGTGACTGTTAATATAGTATTTCTACGTGAAAAATCGCATTACAACATACTTTTTAGTTTATTTTAAACGCTAGCTCAACCTTGGCTAATCCCTTGTTGGTTAAAGGAATTTGTAAAATAAGCTGGATGTAAACAATAAACCTTAGTGGCGCGCAAATCAAGTCATAATCCTAGTTTTGTTAAAATTCTTTTTGGTTTTTTTATTAGAGTGTGGCGTGCACTAGCTTCATAGGATATAGTTTAAGCATTAATAAATATAAATAATACTTACAATGGGGATTAACCTTTAATCTATGCCTAATTCAAGCGCGTCATTTGGCATTTCCACAAGAGAGTTTTGGCAAAGTCTCAGCCATCCTACCGATTCCACATTAAGCAAAGCCATCCTCACAATATTAGTGTTTGCAGAGAGCTTGGTATGTATTTTTTGGATATACACACTATCAGGTTTGGGCGAGGGCTATGCCATCATGGCTGCTGTGCCTTATGCTTATATCGTTGTTTCTTATGTAAGTTTGCTGATATTTTACCGTAGTAAAAAGTTTGAATATTTAACTTTCACGCAATTGGTGATGTTGCTCGTCATGCCATTTTTTATGCAGTGGGCGATAGGTGGTTACGAGGCCTCTAGTGGCATTGCAATATGGGCGATTTTGTCTCCAATAGGCGCATTGATGATATTGGGTACGCGTCAATCAACGCCTTGGTTTATATTATTTACTTTATTAGCAGCGCTTTCATGGAAGCTCAACTACATGTTCGTGGGCAACTCTTTGCCGATTCCACCGCACATTAAGGACACCTTCTTTTTGATGAATATTATGGGCGTTGCTTGTATTTTATATGCGGTGATGCGTTATTTTCAAAGTCAAAAAGAACAAACACTGCATGCGTTGGTTTTAGAGCAAGCAAGATCTGAAAAGTTGTTGCTGAATATTCTGCCCAAATCGATTGCTAATAGACTAAAAGATAACGATATGCGTATTGCAGATAGTCACGATGCCGTCACCATATTATTTGCAGATATTGTGGGTTTTACTAAAATGACAGCTGCTATGCCACCTGCCGAGCTAGTGGGTATATTAAGTGAATTATTTTCTAGATTCGACCACTTAGCAGATCAGTATGGACTGGAAAAAATTAAAACCATTGGTGATGGCTATATGGTGGTAAGTGGCGCGCCAATTGGCAGGGATGATCACGCTTATGTCATTGCACACTTAGCTTTAAAAATGCAGCAAGAGCTTGCCGAATATAATGTGCAAACAGGTAAAACATTACAGATGCGTATTGGCATTAGCAGTGGTCCCGTCGTAGCGGGTGTGATAGGCACCAGTAAATTTGCTTATGACATTTGGGGAGACGCAGTGAATATGGCTAGCCGTATGGAAAAAACTGGTTTACCAAATTCAGTCCAAGTGAGTGAGTTTACCTATAATTTATTAAAAGATGACTGCAGATTAGAATCTCGTGGTCTAGTACAAATAAAGGGCAAAGGCGAGGTCAATACTTATCTACTTAAAGATTAGTTTGGCTAACTCAATGACCATGCCGCCTATATTTAGTATCTGTTGTCGTATATAATCCGCCACCTGCACTTAAGCAAGCCAAGACAAGCAAATACAAGCGGTACGGAAGAGTGGATGAGCGGTTTAAGTCACCACCCTGGAAAGGTGGCACAGGGTTTACCTTGTCGCGAGTTCGAATCTCGCCTCTTCCGCCAAAAATTTTTGACCCAAAAAATTTTAGACCAAAACTCCTAGACCAAAAACTTTTGGATAAGCCTAGTGCAAAATATCATTGATGTCTAAATTTTCAGCGAGGTTGTGTTGCTTAACGTTATTACTTATGCTACTTTCAGACACGTCAAAGTCTTCAAACTCGTCACCTGCCAAGTCTTCCATCATTTGATCTAAAAATTTAATTTTATCTAAACTTGTTTTTGTTGTAGCAGACATTTCAAACCTAACCTTTCTGTTTTATTGAATTAGCAATTTGCTTGTATTTTAGTATCTGCATATTTTGTGCCAAACTTTTGAAAAACTTTTTACCGTGTTACTAGCTTTATAGCTAAAATAAAATAGTGTGTATATTTGGTAATTTAAATGTCTCAAACTTCAACACAAGGCTCGACAGAAACACCAGCCGCGCCCACGCTTAAACAAGCATTTTGGTACTGGCTAAAGTTAGGTTTTATAAGCTTTGGCGGTCCTGCGGGGCAGATTGCGATTATGCATCATGACCTAGTGGAAAATAAACGCTGGATTTCTGAAAAGCGTTTTTTACACGCGCTTAATTACTGCATGGTGCTGCCAGGGCCAGAGGCGCAACAGTTGGCAATTTATATCGGTTGGCTCATGCATAAAACCCGTGGCGGCTTGATAGCTGGCGGTTTGTTTGTGTTGCCTTCGCTACTTATTTTAATCTTGCTCAGTTACATTTATATGCGCTTTGGCGACATGCCAGCCGTGGCAGGCGTGCTATATGGTATTAAGCCCGCAGTGGTGGCGATTGTGCTGTTTGCGGCTTATCGAATCGGTTCTCGAATTCTCAAGAACAGCACTTTGTGGACAATTTCAGCAGCATCTTTTGTGGCGATTACTTTTTTACATTTGCCGTTCCCACTAATTATTTTAACTGCGGCGCTAATTGGATTTTTAGTTAATCGTTATCAACCCGCTATGTTTGTAAATAGTGAACAAAAATTAAACAAAAAAAATTATGGTAAAGCCGTCATTGATGACGATTCGCCAACACCACCACATGCAAAATTTAACCTTATAACGTTTATAAAGTTTGTTCTTGTTGGAGTTGCAATCTGGCTTTCTGCCATGCTGCTATTGGTATTGCGCTATGGTTGGGATGCCACACTAACGCAAATGGCGTGGTTTTTTACTAAGGCGGCCTTACTCACTTTTGGAGGCGCATATGCGGTGTTGCCCTATGTGTTTCAGGGCGCGGTAACGCATTACGGGTGGCTTACTGCCACGCAGATGATGGATGGTTTAGCGCTGGGCGAAACAACGCCAGGGCCGTTGATTATGGTGGTAGCATTTGTGGGATTTGTGGGTGGTTGGAACCACGTACCTATCGCTGATCCTTTATTGGCGGGCATTTTAGCCGCTTGTCTTGTCACGTTTTTTACGTTTTTGCCTTCGTTTATTTTTATATTTGTTGGTGCGCCGTTTATAGAATCGACACAAAACAATCTAAAACTCACCGCGCCTTTAAGCGCCATTACCGCCGCAGTTGTGGGCGTGATTGCAAGCTTAGCGGTATTTTTTGCCAGCCACATTTTTTGGCCAGATGGCCTGCAAGGCAATATCGACGCGGTCATTAATCTCGACGTAGTCTCTGTATTAGCGACTTTAGTAGCTGGCTTTGTGCTGTTTAAGTTTAAATTGAATGTGATTAAACTGATAGGTGCGTTCGCGTTATTTGGCTTGGCACATCATATTTTGTTTTAAACACGCTCGAACGAAACCATTTAAAGCGAATCATAAAGCATATGAATATTCATCACATTAAGGTACAAAACAATGAAGCAGAAATTATTAAATGTGCTGTTAGGCGCGCTTACCTTTGGTGTAAGCGGTATGGGTATAAGTAATATGGCTAATGCCTCTTGCCCAGAAATTTACAATCACCAAATCAACACTTTGCAGGGTGAAAAAATCAACTTATGCGATTATCAAGATAAGCCGATTTTAGTGGTGAATACAGCCAGTAAGTGCGGTTTTACGCCACAATTTGAGGCGCTAGAAGGTTTATACAGCAAAAATAAAGATAAAGGTTTGCTTGTGATTGGCTTTCCGTCCAACGATTTCCGCCAAGACCCTGGCGATAACAAAGCGATTGGCGACTTTTGTAAAATGACCTATGGCGTTAAGTTTCCAATGGCGACTAAAAGCGTGGTTTCTGGTGTTAATGCCAACCCATTTTATAAGCAATTAGCCGCTAAAACTGGCCAAGAACCACAATGGAATTTTTACAAATACGTAATATTGCCAGGCGGGAAAGAGGTGTTTGCATTTGAAAGCACCGTAAAACCAGATTCATCTGAGATTACCAATAAAATTAAACCCTATTTAAAGTAAAACTAACCTCTAAAATAAAATTAATATTAGTTACAAGCATAAAAAAAGGCGTCAATTAAGCACCTTTTTTTATGCTTAATTATTTTGGAGGTAATCGAATTTTCTGCAAAATTATCGCCGATAACTCTTCAATAGATCGGCTGGTAGAATCTGCCCAAGTGATGTTATTTTTACGCATTAAATTTTCTGCAATATCAATTTCTTTGCGGCAATTATCAATCGATGCATAAAAACTATTTGGCCTGCGCTCACTTCGAACAGAATGTAAGCGTTCTGCTTTAATGGTTAAGCCGAATATTTTATCGATATGCTTATATAATACTTCTGGCAGCTTACCGCGCTCGAAATCTTCAGGTATCAATGGGTAATTAGCTGCTTTAACGCCAAATTGCATCGCCAAATAAATGCTGGTGGGTGTTTTACCGCAGCGTGATACGCCAATTAAAATTACTTGCGCTTCTTCAAACCCAGAATTAGTCATGCCATCATCATGGCCAAGCGTATAGTTAATCGCTTCCATCCGCTCATGGTAGTTTGCACCCATTATCCCATGCGCAATACCTTTGCCAGTCAGCGGTTCTTGCGCAAGCTCTAAGCCGAGTGGGTCAATAAAGGTATTAAATAAGTCAATATAATAAGCATCAGCCTCTTTTAATAAAACACGGTGTTCAATATTACCCAGCGACATAATCACCACAGGCCGCATGCCATCGCCTGCTTTAGCAATTAATATTCGCTGTTGAGCATCCTCAATTTTGGAAATCGAATCAGTAAATGGGAGCCTAACTTGTGCAAAATGCGTTTGCGGAAAATGCGCTAACAACTGACCAAGTGCACCAGCAGTAATGCCAGTGCCGTCGGAAATAAAAAATACCGTACGTTGAATTTGCACGTTATTTGTTTTTAGTTAACCGTTGCCATGTGGCTACTACCGTATCGGGGTTTAGCGATATAGATTGTATGCCTTGTGCTACTAACCATTCAGCAAAGTCAGGGTGATCTGACGGGCCTTGGCCGCAGATACCCACATATTTACCTAAGCGGTTACAAGTGTTAATAGTCATTTCTAGCAGTATTTTTACCGCATCGTTACGCTCATCAAAACCATTGGCCAATATGCCAGAGTCTCTATCCATGCCGAGCGTTAACTGAGTAAGGTCGTTAGAGCCAATAGAGAATCCATCAAAATATTCTAAAAATTGCTCGGCCAACAAGGCGTTAGATGGGATTTCGCACATCATAATTAAGCGCAAGCCATTTTCGCCACGTTTTAAACCATTGACTGCCATAATTTCGGTGACTGCTTTAGCTTCTTCTAGGGTGCGCACAAATGGCAGCATTAATTCAACGTTAACTAAGCCCATTTCTTCACGTACTTTTTTCATGGCTTGGCATTCCATGGCAAAGCACTCTTTAAAGTCTTCTGCCATATAACGCGCCGCACCACGGAAGCCGATCATTGGGTTTTCTTCATCTGGCTCGTAAATATCACCACCGACTAATTTTTTATACTCATTCGATTTGAAATCTGATGTGCGCACAATCACAGGTTTTGGGTAAAACGCAGCCGCAATGGTCGCCACACCCTCGGCTACTTTATCGATATAAAATTGTTTGGGCGAGGCATAGCCACGCGCACGATTTTTAATCACAGCTTGAATCGCTGACGGCATCGCATCTACGTTCAAAATCGCTTTGGGGTGGATGCCGACCATATTGTTGATTACAAATTCTAAACGCGCTAAACCCACGCCATCATTAGGAATTTGCGAAAATCCAAACGCCATATCAGGGTTGCCCACGTTCATCATAATTTTGCATGGCGGTTTAGATAGCGCATTATTAGTTTGTGTATTGATTTCAAAATCAAGCGCACCATGATACACAAACCCAGTTTCACCTTCGGCACATGAAACGGTAACAATTTCACCTTCGCGCAGTAAATCAGTGGCGTTTACAGAGCCTACAATGGCCGGTATGCCAAGCTCACGCGCAATAATCGCCGCGTGGCAAGTGCGGCCACCACGGTTGGTCACCAGCGCTGCAGCGCGTTTCATTACAGGCTCCCAATTGGGGTCTGTCATATCGGCCACTAATACATCGCCTGGTTGCACTTCGTGCATTTGTGCGGGGTCTAACACAATTCTAACTGGCCCAACACCTACTTTTTGTGTAACTGCGCGGCCAATCACTAAAGGCTTAGCAGAATGTTTTTGTAATTTATAGGTTTGCGTTACATTGTTGGCGGCTTCTTGCGATTTCACCGTCTCAGGGCGAGCTTGTAAAATATACAATTTATTATCTAGCCCATTTTTGCCCCACTCAATATCCATTGGGCAGCCATAGTGATTTTCAATCGTCATGGCATAGGTGGCT
>JAYVRE010000199.1:0-6837 GCA_043776535.1 Methylotenera sp.
TTTAGTCTATCTTTTACTGGTTAGCGGCTGTGCCCGTGCGCTGGTAAAAAGCATCAAATTATTGTTTTATAAATATGTGCTTTTCGCGTTTTATGTTGATTAATCACTATTTTACATAGTGTTAGCATCAACTTTTATGTGCTTGCTTGCGCCCTTTTTGTTACTTTTGAAAGGGACAACTTAAATGTCTTTTGAATTATTAAATCTTGATAACGCCATCCTTCGTGCTATTGAAGAATCTGGCTACACCACCCCAACCGCCATCCAAGCGCAAGCTATTCCTGTCATCACCGAAGGTCATGACTTAATGGCCTCTGCCCAAACAGGCACCGGTAAAACCGCCGCATTTATGTTGCCAGCGCTAAATTTATTAGCCACACCACACGCACTTAAGAGTCGCGGCCCACGTATTCTGGTATTAGTGCCAACCCGCGAACTTGCAGCGCAAGTTAACGAAGCCACGCGCAAATACGGTAAGTTTATCCGCGCACGTACTGTGAGTATCGTCGGCGGTATGCCTTACCCATTACAAAACAAATTATTATCACAGCCTTTAGATATATTAGTGGCAACGCCAGGTCGCTTGCTAGACCACATGGAGCGCGGTCGCATTGATTTAACGCGCTTACAAATGTTGATTTTAGATGAAGCGGATCGTATGCTCGACATGGGCTTTTTGCCTGATGTTGAGCGCATTTGCAGCCAATTGACAGCCGAGCGCCAAACGCTATTATTCTCAGCAACGCTAGATGGCGACATCGCGCGTATCGCTAAACAAATCTTGAAAAATCCAAAAACCATTCAAGTGGCTGGCCAAAAAGAGAAACACGCCAATATTGAACAACGTTTGCATTATGTCGATGACATGACGCACAAAAACAAATTGCTTGAGCATTTGTTGATTGCACCAGACATGAACCAAGCGATTATTTTCACCAGCACCAAGCGCCATGCCGATTTACTGGCAGAAGACTTATACGCGGCTGGCCATAAAACAGCCGCTTTGCATGGCGACATGACGCAAGGTGCGCGTAACCGCACGCTGACAAAATTGCGCCAAGGCGATGTAAAAGTGTTGGTGGCGACTGACGTTGCTGCACGTGGCATTGATGTGCAAGGTATTTCGCACGTGATTAACTACGATTTACCAAAATTTGCAGAAGATTATGTGCATCGTATTGGTCGTACTGGCCGTGCGGGCAAAACAGGTATTGCAATTTCGTTTGCATCGAATATGGATAGACATATTTTGCGTAAAATTGAACAATTTACTGGCAACGGCATGAGCCCAACCGTAGTTGAAGGCTTTGAACCAAAACGCGCCATTAAAATGGACGGCGCTGGTAAATCTGGTGCCAGTCGTGGCTCTGAGCGATCAAATCGTAACGAGCGTGCGCATTCTCCTGGTGGCCGTGGTGGTTATCAGCCGCGTGATAATAACCGCGCTAGCTTTGGCGACCGCATTATGGGCGAAAAACCAGTTGCTGAAAAAAGCTACGGCGCACGTTCTGGTGGTTTTAACGACCGCAATAAAGAGCGCACAAATGATGGTGCGCGTCCAGCACGTAGTTTTGGCGACAGGCCTACTTTCTCAGACCGTCCAGCGCGCAATGATGCACCGAATCGTGAACGTTTTGGTAGCAGCAACGAATCTGCTGGCAACCGCACACCACGCGACACATCAGGTGAAGTGAATGGCAACAGCCGCAGCTACACTAAAGATACCGATATGCAATTTGCACGTGCTTTAAGTAAAGATTCCGCTAGCAAAAGTTTTGGCTCACGTCCTAGCCGTTCTGAGGGTGGTCGTTCTGAGGGTGGCCGCAACGAAAGCAGAAGCTCTGCTCCACGTAGCTCTGCTCCGCGCTCTGATGCTCCACGTGCTAACACAGGCGAAAAATTTGGCAATCCGCGTCCACGTCCAACTGGTGACAGGCCTGCTCGCGCAGGTGGCGCTGGTGGCGAAGGCGCACCACGTCGCCCACGTAGCTTTGCATAAATCATGATGAGTACAAATACTGAAGCTGAAATGGCAACGACAAGTATAGAACCAAACGTGGACTTTGCAGCGCTTGGCCTAGCGCCAGCCTTGTTAAAAGCCATTATTGACACTGGCTACACCACGCCAACACCCATCCAAGTCCAAGCCATTCCATTGGCATTGCAAGGCAAAGATTTGATGGCGGGTGCGCAAACAGGTACAGGTAAAACGGCGGCATTTGCGCTGCCGATTTTGCAAAAACTGTTACCGTTTGCAAGTCACAGCACAAGCCCTGCCAAGCACCCAATACGCGCACTGGTGCTAACACCGACGCGTGAATTGGCAATTCAAGTAGAAGAAAGCATTAAAGTGTATGCCAAACATACGCCGCTAAAAAGTTTAGTCGTGTTTGGTGGCGTCGATATTAAAACGCAAACGCCGCATTTAAAAACTGGTGTAGAGATCTTGGTGGCAACACCAGGGCGCTTGCTCGATCACGTTGAGCAAAAAACGCTTAACCTTGGCCAAGTGCAAATTTTGGTGTTAGACGAAGCCGATAGAATGTTGGACATGGGCTTTATGCCCGATTTAAAACGCATTCTGGCATTATTGCCTAAGCAACGTCAAAACTTAATGTTCTCAGCCACTTTCTCAAATGAAATCAAAAAATTAGCAGATGATTTCTTAACCAACCCCACGCTAATAGAAGTGGCGCGCAGCAATGCGACCGCAGAAAATGTCACGCAAAAAGTGTATTTGGTTGAGCAAAGCAATAAACAAGCGCTGCTAACGCAATTACTACAGGCGGAAGATGGCAAGCAAGTGATTATTTTCACTAAAACCAAAATAACCGCCAGCAGGTTAAGCAAAGCCTTGCATAAAGAAGGCATTGCCGCTGAGTCAATCCATGGTGACAAATCACAAAAAGAACGCTTAGAAGCATTAGATGCTTTTAAAGCAGGCAAAATCACCGCTTTGGTGGCTACCGACGTGGCTGCGCGCGGCTTAGACATTAGCGATTTGCCAATGGTGATTAACTACGAAATTCCATCTGCACCAGAAGATTATGTACATCGCATTGGCCGTACAGGCCGCGCTGGTGCTAGTGGTGTGGCAATATCCTTAGTGTGTGAAGATGAGGAAAAGTATTTAGCTGAAATTGAAAAGCTAATTAAGCGCGTGATAATTAAAGAAAAAGTTGACGTAACAGCCTACTTAAAAGCTGACGTAAAACTTGGCGCACATAAAGCCAGCCATGCAACAGCTCGAGAAACTGCTGGTCGTGAAACTGGTGGTCGTGAAACAAATGGTCGTAATACTAGCGAAAAACACCCGCCTAGACCGCGTTCCCACTTTAAAAAGCCGGCTGCTGACCCTTGGTTTGATAAGCCTTATGAGCCAACTGTAATGAGTGCTGATAGCGCAAATAATATGCCCAGCATCAATCGTAAAGCGCCTGTCGCGGCTTTGCTAGGCGGCTTAAGAAGTAATAAATAGTCGGACTTGTAAATTTTTAGACTTAGCATTAGCGGGTAAAAAATTAGTAAGGATTAGTAAATCAACTTATTTTTAAACCCTACCCTTTTTTAGCCAAGCTTCCATCTCTTTCGGCTCGAGTGGTTGTGAGTAAAAATAGCCCTGCACATACTTACAGCCGCTAGCGGCTAAAATATCCGCTTGCATCTGGTTTTCTACGCCCTCACCCACTATAGCCAAGTCTAGCGCGTCTGCTAGCGCCACAATCGCTTTTACAATCACACGATCTTCTATACTATTGACCAAGCCATCGACAAAAGTACGGTCAATTTTTAATTCATCTACCGCCCAACGCTTAAGATACAACAGCGACGTATGCCCCATACCAAAATCATCTAAAGATATACTAAACCCAGCGTTTTTAATTAGCTTCATGTTTTGTTTAACCGTGTCACCCTCTTCTAACAGAGCATGCTCGGTAATTTCAATGCACAGCATTTCGGGTGAGATGCCATGTTTAGACGTAATTGAAGTTAAAGTTTTGCTTAAACCATCTACGCGCAAATGCCGTGCAGAAATATTAAGTGAAACACGCGGCACATTTAAGCCCTTATCTAACCAAACACGCATTTGCTTACAAGCTGCATCTAACACGAATTCGCCTATTTGATTGATTAATGACGATTGCTCGGATATTTTCATAAACTCCAAAGGCGGTATCAGCCCGCGCTCGGGGTGACGCCACCTAAGCAATGCTTCCATGCCTACTAACTTATTTTTATCGTTTTCAATTTGCGGCTGATACAGCAAAAAAAACTGATTATCTGTTAGCGCATGACGAATCCCATTTTCCATATCTAACCATTGGTGGGCGATAAAGTTAAGGTTGCTAGTGTAAAACTCGAAATCGTTACGACCACTTTGTTTGGCACGATACATGGCCAAATCTGCATATACAATTAAAGTTTGCGGATCCGTAGTGTCATCTGGATACACGCTCACACCAATGCTTGTAGTGCAGTGCACTCGCTGTTTTTTAATTTCAAATGGCTTTGAAAAAGCCGCAATAATATCGCGCACCAAACGATGCCCATCTTGTGGCGATGCGCCCTCCATCACCATTACAAATTCATCTCCACCCAATCTACATAAAATGTCTGTAGCACGTGCTTTTTCAGCAATACGCTTAGTCGCCATTTGTAACAATTGGTCGCCCGCCTCATGCCCAAGTGTATCGTTGACTAATTTAAAATTATCTAAATCAAAAAATAGCAACAACACTTGTTGGCCAGTGCGTTCAGCCTTGGCAATGGCATGTTCTAAACGCTGCCTAAACAGGCTGCGATTAGGCAAGCCAGTCAGCTCGTCATGCAATGCCAGAAACTCCACACGGCGGTTTAGTGCCATGCTTTCGCTCACATCGCGCCCTACGCCGCGATAGCCAATAAAGCTACCGTCATTAGCAAATATAGGCTTGCCAGAAACCCGCAGATACACTAACTTGCCCATTTCATCGGTAAAGTGCACCACATAATCGGCAAAGTGTTTATGCTCTTGCAAAGTTTTGAGCATTTCACTAGAAGTGTGACTATGGCAAGCTTTGGCCAAATCGGTCAGGTTAGAGAAATTTAAACCTGCTGGGTCGCCTGTGACGGCGTTAATTTTTAACTCGCTATCCGCTTCCCAAAACCAATCGGCAGAAGCTTCGGCAAAATCTTTAAAGCGCGCTTCGCTTTCAATGAGTTTTTGTCTTTCTTCTTTCGCCTCCAATACTTTTTCATCAAGTTTAGAGCACACTCGGTCAGCGTCTTGCTCATCTAATTTTAATGGACTGCCTTGATATAAACCACGACTTCTAGGCGCATCCGCTTTTTCATCCGAGCTCATCACATCCGCAACCACTTTTAGCAAATCTAGGCTAGCCATAGGTTTTACTAAAAACTTTGTAGCACCCAGCGAGAGTGCGAAACGCTCATCGTGAGGTGAGGTATAAGTGGCGGTGTAAAAAATAAAAGGGATATTTTGCAAGTTAAGGTTTTGCTTAACAGCTTTACATAAACAGTAACCATCCATTTCTGGCATTAAAATACCAGATACAATTAAATCTACAATTTGCGTTTGTAGATAGGCCAATGCTTTTAATCCATTTTCAAAAGCAACTACTTCATAGCCTTCTGCAGCCAATACAGTTTCTAATAAAACTCTTGAACTTTCACTATCTTCAGCAATTAGAATTTTCATTTTTACTTTCACTACTTTTAGTTTTACTTACGACATCTTTGGTTACGGTTTTGAATCTAGTCAATAAATAGACAAGCATCCCTCATAATATTAAATTAACTTTAATAGCTTATGAAGAATAAATTTATTTATTTTGGATTATTACGCATAAAATCTGCCACGCCGTAAAGTTGCTCAGCGAGATTTTGCATAAGCTTAGCATCCATATTAAGGCTTTGCATGGCTTTTATCATGCAATACATCCATTGATCACGCTCAGGCTCACCAATACTAAATGGCATGTGTCTTTGACGTAACCTAGGGTGACCATAGCGCTCGATATACAAAGCTGGCCCACCTGTCCAACCCGTGAGGAACATAAATAATTTCTCGCGAGCTTCGGTTAAATCTTTAGCGTGATAAGCACGTATGGGTGCGGCTTTGGGGTCGCTATCCATAATATCGTAAAAGGTTTCTACCAGTTCGCGGATATTTTCTGTGCCGCCCTGCTCGCCGCCTAGTAGCTGGTAAAAGGTAGATTTATTGCTACCAGCATCTTCAATTTTGTTCAGCATATTGCCTTAATGTCACCTGATTTATGTAGGAGCGATGTTTACATCGCGAAAATACTCTAACAAATATTAGAAAGTGCTGTAGCAAGCGTAAACAAAGTTTTCGCGATTTAAAAATCGCTCCTACAATGGTTTTACTAAGCTTGCAGCTAACTTAGCACGTACTCTCGCTTCATCCGTATCTTTACCCGTCGCCAGTGCCACACCCATACGGCGTTTCACAAAAGACTGTGGTTTCCCGAATAAACGCACATCGCTACAAGGCACAGCCAGAGCGGCTTCCAGGCCATCGTATTTTAGGTTTTTAGAGTCGGTTCCACCGTAAATTACTGCACTTGCACCTGCGTCCGTCATGCTCACATCCACTGGCAAACCCAAGATGGCACGTGCGTGCAGTTCAAACTCACTTAATCGTTGCGTACACATGGTCACCATGCCCGTATCATGCGGGCGCGGGCTTACCTCGCTAAACCACACCATGTCGCCTTTGACGAACAATTCCACGCCAAACAGCCCCAAGCCGCCAAGCGCGTCAGTAATGGTTGTGGCGATGGCTTGTGCATTGTTAAGCGCGCCTGAAGTCATAGC
>JAYVRE010000200.1:0-6752 GCA_043776535.1 Methylotenera sp.
CCCTGTTTCACCAAGGCCAAGCACCAATACTTTTTTGTCTTTAAGTTCGACTTTCATTTTATTCTGGTCATCTTAATTTTAGTGTTGATAACCCAACCAACACCAACATCATGGTAATAATCCAAAACCGCACCACTACTTGCGTTTCTTTCCAGCCTTTTTGCTCGTAATGGTGGTGCAGCGGCGCCATTAAGAAGATACGCCTTCCCACTCCTGTTTTGTATTTGGTGTATTTAAAATACAGTACTTGTAGTGCGACTGAGAATGTCTCAACCACAAAAACGCCGCCCATAATAAACAACACAATCTCCTGCCTAACAATCACAGCCACTACACCCAGAGCGGCTCCTAGAGCAAGTGCACCAACATCACCCATAAACACTTCAGCGGGATAAGCGTTAAACCATAAAAAGCCCAAACCAGCACCCGCCATTGCCGCACAAAACACCATCAGCTCGCCAGAACCCGCCACATAAGGGATACCCAAGTATTTAGAGAAATATAAATGCCCACCCACATAAGCAAATAGCCCTAGCGCGCTGCCTACCATCACAGTTGGCATAATCGCCAAACCATCCAAGCCATCAGTCAGGTTCACCGCATTGCTACTACCTACAATCACCAAATACGTCAGCACAATAAAACCCACCATGCTTAGAGGCAGCGTCAAGTTTTTAAGAAACGGGAAAATAAGCGTGGTTTCTGCTGGGCTTGCCGCCGTTTGATATAAAAATATCGCCACACCTAATCCAATGACACTTTGCCAAAAATATTTAGTTTTAGCCGATAAGCCTTTAGGATTTTTGTAAACCACTTTGCGATAATCATCCACCCAGCCAATCGCGCCAAAGCCCATCGTAGTAACCAACACCACCCAGATATATTTGTTATGCAAATCGCCCCATAATAAAGTGGCTACGGAAATAGCCACCAAAATTAGCGCGCCACCCATGGTTGGCGTACCTGCTTTAATCAAATGTGTTTGCGGGCCATCATCGCGCACCGCTTGTCCCACCTTATATTGCGTGAGTTTGCGTATCATGATTGGGCCCACCATAAACGAGATAATCAGCGCCGTAAGCGTGGCCAAAACCGCTCGTAGCGTAATATAATTAAACACGTTAAAACCACGAATATCGTGTGCTAACCAGCGAGCAAGTTCTAACAGCATTATTTATCCTCCAAAGCATTATTTTTTTCTACTAATTGGTTCACCACTATGTCTTTTACTACGCGCTCCATCTGCATAAAACGCGAGCCTTTTACCAGCACTGTTGCCTCTTTTTTCATCAACAATTTTATACCCGCGACCAATGTTTCCAGCGTGCTGAAATGTTGCGCATTAGCGCCAAATTCTTGGGCAGCTTTTTTAGTTAAATCACCATAGGCCAAAAAATGCGTAATGCCTTTTTGTTTAGCATAAACACCAATATCGGCGTGCATTTGCGGTGCATCTGCGCCCAATTCTGCCATATCGCCCATCACGAATATCTGAAGTGTTTTTTGGTTGGCTAATACGTCAATCGCTGCTTTCATTGAATCTGGATTTGCGTTATAGGTATCATCAATCACCACCGCGCCATTAGCGCTTACCAGCCAATTCAAGCGACCCTTTACTGCGCCAAACACGGCCAAGCCTTTTGCAATGTCCTCATTTGAAATACCCAATGCCACCGCCACAGCGCTGGCTGCCAGTGCATTACGGATATTGTGGACACCCAACACACTTAGCTTGAATTCAATTTGTCCACTTGGAGTTTTGAGGTTGATTTCTGTCACATTGCCGTTTATTTGGTAGCTTGCACTTACATCTGCCACCTTTTTTAAGCCAAATGTAACGATTTTTCTATTGTCATTCAGTGATCTCCAATACTCCGCAAAATCATCATCTGCATTGATTACCGCAATGCCATCAACCGCCAGACCTGCAAAAATCTCTCCTTTAGCTTTCGCGATGTTATCGCGCGAACCCAGCTCGCCAATGTGCGCAGTGCCTGCATTGTTAATTACTGCTACCGTTGGCTGGGCAATGCGCGTTAAGTGATCAATTTCACCCAAGTGATTCATGCCCATTTCAATGACTGCAATCGCATGTTCTGCGCGAATTTTCAGCAGAGTAAGTGGCATACCAATATCGTTATTGAGGTTACCTTGTGTCGCTAGCACGGTTTCTTTAGCTGCCGCCAAAATCGCTGCAATCATTTCTTTTACAGTGGTTTTGCCATTGCTGCCTGTCACTGCAACTAGCGGTATTTTAAATTTTTCACGCCAGTGTTTTGCTAATTGTCCCAAAGCCAAGCGTGTGTCTTGCACCACTACTGCAGGGCTTGCTTGCGTGTTGGCATCAGATAGCAACACCGCCGCAGCGCCTTGTTTAATAGCTTCTAGCGCATAGCTATTGCCATCAAAGTTTTCGCCTTTAATGCCAATAAATAATTGGTTTTTGACTATATTGCGGCTATCTGTGCCTACGCTTTGCACCAACACATCAGCACCTATCAAGCGTCCATTTACCGCATTTGCAATTTCAGACAGCATCATCATTTTGACATTCCTTGATAAACTTTCAGCACATTTTGCGCTTGTTCGACATCGCTAAAATGTTGTTTTTTGCCTGCAATTTCTTGGTAGTCTTCGTGGCCTTTGCCTGCAATTAACACAATATCCTGCGGTTTGGCTGAGAGTATGCCAATAGAGATGGCTTTAGCGCGATCTGCTTCTACCGCGTAATTTCCTTGCATTGCGCCCACAATATCTTGAATAATTTTGTCAGGGTTTTCGTCACGCGGATTATCCGATGTCACCACTACCGCGTCGGCAATTTCACATGCAACTTTGCCCATTAATGCGCGCTTACCTGCATCGCGATTGCCTCCGCAACCAAATATACAGATAAGTTTTGCACTGGCTTGTGCTTTTAATGTTCCCAGTACTTTTTCTAGTGCATCGGGCGTATGCGCATAATCCACCACCACTAGAGGCAAATCACCACCGCCGAGTTGTTGCATTCGCCCAGCAGCTGATTGAATGTGCGAAATGGCTTCTAACGCATCATCTAAACTTACTTTAGAGGCCAGCAAAGTCGCCAATACCGCCAGCACGTTATACACATTAAAACGGCCTATTAAATTGGCTTTTACTGGCGCATTGCCAAATGGAGTATGCGCATAAAATACAAAATTTGTGTTCTCAAAATGCAGCTCAGTCGCCCGCACGTCGCCGCTGTCTATGCCGTAGCTCATCACTGGCGTACCCGCATCCGTCAACTCTGCTTCAAGTTTACGGCCAAATTCATCATCAGCATTAAGCACGGCACACTTCAACTCATTTTCCACAAATAAACGACGTTTTGCGTCTGCATACGCTTCAAACGAGCCGTGATAATCCAAATGATCACGCGTTAAATTGCTCAATACCGCCACATCAAAATGCACGCCTTTAACACGGCCTTGATGCAAGCCGTGCGACGACACCTCCATGGCGACCGTTTTAACGTCCTGTTTAACATAATCGGCCAACATTTCTTGCAGCAAAACCGCATCTGGCGTGGTATTTTCGGTTGCGCTAAGTTGACTAGGTAAGCCGTTTCCAAGCGTGCCAATTACCGCAGTTTTATTGCCTAAATAATTAAAACATTGGCTTAACCATTGTGAAATTGAAGTCTTACCATTAGTGCCAGTCACGCCTATCATCCACATTCTTGTCGATGGATTATTGTAAAATTGGCTAGCAATGGTGCTGGCTTGCGCGCGCAATTGCTTGATTGGTTTGTTTTCTACATCCCATTCTGCATTCCACTCAAAGCTATCAGATTCCCACAGCACCGCGTATGCGCCATTTTTAATCGCATCAGCAATATAATTTCTGCCATCTGACTTGTCGCCTGGGTAAGCCAAAAAAAGGCTGCCAGGCTGTACTTTACGGCTATCCGAAGTGATATTTTTTACCGAAGTTTTAATCGAGTATGTTGTCATACCACCTCTTTTGCATCTTCGGTAGTTTCAGGTGGAATCACGACATTGGTATTGGGTGCGTCTTGCGGCACAGCCAGCATACGCAGGGCGTCGGCCATCACCGCACTGAATACTGGGGCAGCCGAAACGCCGCCATAATACTGTTCATTTTCAATACTAGGTTCATCAATCATCACCGCCATAATTAGGCGCGGATTAGAGGCTGGCGCGATGCCCACGAACGAGGCTACGTATTTATCTGGCTCGTAACCTTTGGGGCCCAACTTGTGCGCAGTACCAGTTTTTCCGCCCACGCGATAACCCGCCACTTGCGCACGCAGCGCCGTGCCGCCCGGCTGAACCACCAATTCGAGCATCGCTTTTACGTCGTTAGCCACTTGCCCAGAAAATACTTGATGCCCCACTGGGGATTGTGCCAATTTGATGAGCGAAACTGGCTTCAACTCGCCTTCGTTGGTAAACACGGTGTATGCGCGCGCCAATTGCAACAAAGTGACACTGATGCCGTGACCAAATGACATCGTCGCCTGCTCAATGGGCCGCCATGTTTTGTAATTTCTTACTATGCCAGCAGACTCGCCTGGAAAGCCGATATTAGCGCGCGTGCCAAAGCCAAGCTGGTTAAACGTGCTCCAAAGCTCTTCTCTTTTAAGGCTTAATGCCATTTTTACCGCGCCCACATTGGATGATTTTTGTATGACTTGTGCTACTGTTAAAACCCCATACGAGTGCGTATCATTGATAGTGGCAGAGCCAATGGACATGCGGCCAGGCGCAGTTTGAATTTTAGTGTCTGGTTGATAGTCGCCAAACTGCATGGCGGCCGCAGCCGTCACAGGCTTCATGGTAGAGCCTGGTTCAAACATATCGGTTATGGCGCGATTACGCGTTTTGCCCTTTATGTTGATTGGATTGTTCGGGTTGTAAGTGGGCAAATTCACCATCGCCAATACTTCGCCCGTTTTGGCATCTAGTACCACCACCGCACCCGCTTTAGCTTTATGCTTTTCCACCGCCTTGGATAGCTCTCTAAACGCCAAATACTGAATGCGCCTATCAATACTTAACACCAAATCATGACCATCTTGCGGGACTTTAACCGCTTCTAAGTCTTCGACAATACGACCTTGCCTGTCTTTTATTACGCGCCTACTGCCCGCCTTGCCAGAAAGCACGCTATTTTGTGCCAACTCGAAACCTTCTTGGCCATTATCATCAATGCCTGTAAAGCCCACTAAATGCGCAGTCACATCACCTGCGGGGTAAAAGCGCTTGTATTCGCGCTGCATAAAAATGCCAGGAATTTCCAAACTCATGACTTTTGCTGCTAAATCGGGTGAAATGCGGCGTTTTAAGTAAATAAATTCACGCTTTCTATTGGCGATTTTTTTGTCGATGTCTTTGCTTTTAATGACTAAAAGTTTGGCCAAAGCTTCTTTTTGTTGCTGGTTAATGATCACGTCTGGCGGGCTTGCCCATATAGTTTCTACTGGGCTACTAATGGCTAGCAAATCACCATTGCGATCGGTAATTCTGCCGCGATGCGCTTGCAATACCAATGTACGGCTATAGCGCGCTTCGCCTTTTTTCTGCAAAAACTCTTTATGTAAGCCTTGCAAATAAATACCACGCGCAAATAGCCCAGCAAATAGCGTCAACACGCCAATCAGCAGCAGGCGTCTGCGCCATACTGGTAATTTAACGATGTGGTGTTGAGTTTTGTCGTAAGTCATGTTTATTGTTTGCTTCAATTCTGCTTAATTAAATCTTCTAGCGAAATCACCTGTATGCGTTTTGCATCGGGCACTTGCATTTGTAGCTTTTTAGTAGCCAGCTCTTCAATGCGCGAGTGCATGGCCCAAGTGCTTTGTTCTAGCTGCAATTGACCAAATTCTGTCTCGTATTTTTTGCTCAAATCTTGCTGTTGCTCTAGCTCAAAATACAATTTGCGCGCCTTGTGCTGCGCAGTCACCACGCCCAAACTCACCATGATGAGCACAAAAAATAAGGTTAAATTTAGACGCGTCATGCTATTGCCGTTCTTTCTGCCACGCGCATCACAGCACTTCTGCAACGCACGTTTTGCTTGATTTCTTGCGTGCTGGGTTTAATGGCTTTGCCAATGCATACCAACCTCGGCTGGGGCAAATCTTTGGCTTTAATAGGAAAGTTGGCTGGCAAATCATCTCGATTTTGCTCACTTTGAATAAAACGTTTCACTATTCTGTCTTCCAACGAGTGAAAGCTAATCACCACCAACCTGCCGCCTACAGCCAATAAATCTAAACACTTAGGAAGTATTAGCGATAACTCCTCAAGCTCCGAATTGACGTAAATCCGTAAAGCTTGAAAGGTGCGCGTTGCAGGGTTCTGACCCGGTTCAATCTTGGGGATTGCACTTGCCACGACCTTGGCAAGCTGTCCTGTAGTGGTGATGGCGCGCCCGTCATCGCGCTCCTTAATAATCGCCCTTGCAACCTGCTTAGCAAACCGTTCTTCACCATAATCTTTTATTACCTTCCCTAATTGTTGTTCTGAAATTGTGGTCAACAGTTCTGCCACTGTTTTGCCACGCGATTGATCCATGCGCATATCAAGTGGCGCATCAAACCTAAAACTAAAACCACGTTCACCTTCATCAATTTGCGGCGATGAAATGCCTAAATCCAGCAAAATGCCGTCCACACGCGTTAAATTGTTGTCTGCTACCAATTGATTGATTTCTGAAAAATGCCGATGCTCAATGTTGAATCGAGCGTCTGAAATGCTTTTGCCTGT
>JAYVRE010000201.1:0-6676 GCA_043776535.1 Methylotenera sp.
GCTGCGCTGAATCGTTTTAGTATTGAATTGGGTGACAGAGTGCCACCCTTAAATTAATGCACTCAATCAGCATTTACACAGAATTATTTACAGACTCGAAATGCTAAGTATCCGCGCTATTTCTTTGTTACTTAACCCTTTTGCGGCCTCTATTGCAACATCTTTTTGGCGCTTAGTAAGTTGGGATAGCAAAGTTTCCACGTGCTTTGGCTGGTTACTCACTAACCTTGCAGAGACTTCAATCAGTCGCTTTAAGAGCTCGTTACCCAACCATAAACCTCCATGGGTGATTACCGTCTTAATTTCCTTCAAAACCTCTGGTGCAGAGTACGCGTGGCAATAACCAACTGCCCCCAAACTTAATGCATGAAGGGCTTCGGCTTGAATAGGCGCATTTGCCAATACAACAATTTTTGAATTTTTATAATTATCTTGGATAAGTGCGATAGTGCTAGTCAACCATTGCTGCCTGTCTTCATTCATATGCAACCAGAATAAAATCGCCTCGTCATTTTGCGACTTGGTGGATTTTAGGTTGGCAGCTATTTTCGCTTTAGGAAAAGCTTCTAACCAACTAATTAAGCCCGTACTTAGAGGCGATATAAAGATATCTTGCATTGAAATTCTCACACATTATCTTTCGCTAAAAGCGTAAGATTTGGCTTTAAGTACTGGTTTTAACAAATAGGAAAGTATGGTTTTTTTTCCTGTCAAAATATCCACTTGTGCCACCATACCAGGGATAATCGGCAGGCCCTTACCCAAACTAAGTTGCAAAGTACGTACGCGTACTAAATAGTAGGCGTTGCCTTTTTCATCTACAGTTGAATTGGCTCCGATACTATCTACCACCGCATCTAAGGTGCCATAAATAGTGTAGTCATAAGCACTTAATTTGACGACTGCAGGCTGATTTGGTCGTAAAAATGCAATATCCTTGATTTGTACTTTGGTTTCCAGCACCAAAGCCTCATCAGTCGGCACCAACTCTAACACCTCTTTACCTGGTTGTATCACACCACCCAAAGTATTAAAAAACAAACGACTTACTTTACCGTTCACTGGTGATTTTAAGGTCGATTGTTTTACCTTATCTGTCAGTGCAACGCTGGTTTCAATCAAGCTAGCAAGCTTTGCAGAAGTATCGTTGAGTTCGGTACGCACTTTGCTGCGAAAGTTTTGCTCCGACTCAGTAATTTTGCGACTTGCCTCACTAATTGAAGATTGAATACGGCTGATTTGCGCTTTAGATTGGTCTATTTCACCTTTTGCCCTTGTGGCTTCGCGCTCTAATTTTAAAATATCAATTTCAGAAACAGCACCACTGGCTAATAATGGCTTATTGGCAATGAGCTCTTTGTTAGCAGAATCATAAGTCTTTTCAGCGATATCTTTTTTAGACTGTACTTCAATCAACTCTTTTTCGCGTTGCACCATTTGGTCTCGAGCAATACTCACAATCGAGTCTAACTCTTCGCGGCTAGAATTATATAAAGCGTATTCTTGCTCATATATCTGTGGGTTATCTTGTTTAACTGCGACTGGCGGTGAAAAAGACTTTCCATCTGCAAGCGCTTGTAAACGGGCTTGCTTAGCCAATAATGCTAAGTATTGTCCCTGATTTTCCCGTAATGATGCCACTGCACGCGTTCCATCAATTTTAATAAGCGGCATGCCTATTTTAACAATATCGCCTTCTCTCACTAAAATTTCAGACACAATACCGCCATCTAGCGATTGAATCACTTGCACTTGACGCGATGGAATAACCCTGCCCTCGCCGCGTGTAACCTCGTCCACCTTGGCAAACCAAGCCCACACAAGTGCAGCAAGTAAAATAGCCAAAATACAGTACAGCAACTTCCTTGCCCGAAGAGGGGCTTGCTCTAAGATAGCTAAATCGGCTTCTTCATCCCACGCCAAGTTGTCACGAGTCTCTGTAGGAACAGCACGATCCACCATGTAATAAATCGGCTTGGTAAGCCATGATTGCTTTTTAATAAAATTGTTAAAATCGCCTAACTTTTCGAATAGACTCTCACTCATATTGCTTTTCCAGTTCTGACACGTTGTGTCACAATGCCTTAGCAATCTTGCCTGTGCGCAAGGCATCAATCACCTGATCTTTTGGCCCATCTGCCACGATTCTGCCAGAATCGACCACAATGATGCGGCTCGCCATATCAAACAAGGTTGAGCGATGCGTAATTAGCACCAAAGTTTTTCCTATTGCGGCCTTCGTCAGACGATTTTTTACGGCCTCTTCGGTGGAGTGATCCATCGCGCTGGTAGGTTCATCCAACAACACAATTACCGAACGGCCAATTAAAGCGCGCGCGATACCAACGCCTTGTTTTTGTCCTCCAGAAAGGGTCTCTCCGCGTTCGCCCACCAGCAAATCGAAGCCTTTTGGGTGATTATTTATAAATTCGTCAATGCCGCCCACATGTGCAGCCGCCAGTACAGCCGTATCGTCAGCATGGGGCGAAGTGATGGTGAGATTTTCTCGCATGGTACCATAAAATAAATGCGTATCTTGCTGCACATAACTCACGGTGCGACGTAACTCTGCGGGGTCTATTTGACGTGAGTCGATGCCATCAATCAAAATTGCGCCTTCCGTAGGCTGATAGAGGCCGAGAATCAGTTTATGAATAGTGGTTTTACCAGAGCCCATACGCCCTAACAAGGCCACGTGCTCGCCAGCTTTGATTTTGAACGAAATTTTTGTAAGCGCGCTTTCTTCTGCTCCAGGGTATTTAAAACTCACTTCTCTAAACTCGATATCGCCTTTAAACACAGGGCGAGATAAGAAATTCGATTCGAGTGGACGTTCCACTGGCTTATTCATAATTTCGTCGAGCGATTGCAATGAGGTGGATGCCGTATGATACTGCGTGAGTAAACCTGCGGTTTGCGAAATCGGCGCCATTGCGCGCGAGGCTAACATGGTACTCGCTATCAAGCCGCCCATGGTCAAGTCGCCACTGGTCACCAAATACACGCCCAGTAACACTAGCGCAACGGTTGTCAATTGTTGAATGGCATTAGAACCATTACTAATCGATTGCGATAGTAGTTTTAATTTGCTACCTACTTCGGTTAAATAGCTGGCTGAATGCTCCCATTTGCGCTGCATGTGGCCTTCTATGCCAAGCGCTTTTACTGTTTCCAGCCCGACTAAACTTTCTATCAAAGTTGCGTTACGCAAAGCGCCCGCGCGGTACATAGTCTCAGAAAGCTCATGCATTTTGGTTTGCACGCTAAACGCATATACCAGCATGGCGATACTACCAAGAATCACAGGAATGACCATTGGAAAAGAAATCCATGCCATTACCGCAATAAAAACCAAACCGAACGGCACGTCAATTAAGGTGGTGATGGTAGCCGATGTAATGAAATCACGTACACTTTCAAACGAGCGCAAATTACTGGCGAGTGAACCCACCGAATTGGAACGCAACTCAAGTCGAGTCCCCAACACTTGTTCCATAATTCTCGCGCTCAATTTCACATCAATGCGCGTACTGGCCCAATCGAGAAAATAGCCGCGCATAGTGCGCAAAATAAGGTCGCCAATCACAATAACAGCCACACCTATCGACATAACCCACAAAGTTTCTACCGAGCGATTCGGCACCACGCGGTCATACACATTCATGGTAAACATCGGCATGGCAAGCGCAAATATATTCACCACTAGCGCCGCCACCATAATATCGCGATAAATACGTTTATTTTCGGCCAGCGTGCCCCAGAACCAATGTTTTAGGCGCACCTTACCCACAGAGGGTGCGCGTTTATCAAACACATACTTAATCTTGGTGACGATAATGTAGCCCGCATATTGCGCGGCAATTTCTGCAAATGGCACAACCACTTCAGAATCGCCCAACTCAGGGTAAATAACGCGTACGCTGTTAGTCTTTGAATCTATGCTGACTAGCTTACAGGCCTCGTCATGATTAAGTAGCAGCGTTACTGGTAGAAATTCTGGGCGGATTTTGTCGATTGGTTTTTTTAGCACGGTAACCACTAAATTCTCACGCTCTGCCGCACGCTTAAATAAAGCAGGCGTCATTTTGCCGTTGCGCAAAGGCAAGCCCGCTGTAAGCGCGTCTTTAGTGGTGGCGATTTGGTGTGTACGACAGGCCAGCAACAAACAGCCTAGCAGTGAGTCGCCAGTGTTTGCTTGGTTTTGAGTGAGTTCTTCAAGATTAGTGTTATCTAAACTCATCGCTTCAATCTGTTAAATTATACATTTAAAGTAATGTATCAACATTTGAACAATACTTCAATTATATTTACCACGCAGAGCCATCTAATTAGCGCCTAATACGCCGAAATTAACTAAAATTTACAGATTTCTGAGTTTTTGGAGGCGCGAGCCGGAGTCGAACCGGCCTAAACGGCTTTGCAGGCCGCGGCATAACCGCTTTGCTATCGCGCCATGTGTGTTTAATTAAGAATAATTAAAACTAACTGCTGAAACTAAAACGGCGAAAGCATGATTGCATTCGCCGTTGCGTACTTTAACTAAAACCAACCTACAGTTAAGGTGATTACTTTTTAACCAAATTTCGTTAAAGTAATAATAATGGAGCGGGAAACGAGACTCGAACTCGCGACCTATACCTTGGCAAGGTATCGCTCTACCAGCTGAGCTATTCCCGCGTTAAGAAGCGAGCATTTTATCGATTTTCACGCTACTGTCAAGCTTAAATGACGCTCTAAGCGCTTATTTATTTGCCTTTTATTTGTGGCCAAGCCACCTTTATATAATAAGCCATTGATAGCAATGTTAAAAATGCGGCAATTATAATTAATATGTGTCCAGCAATTTGGGTTTTAAATATGCCCAAACTGCCTAAATGTAGATTATCCCAGTACAACAAAAACGATATCGCCACCATTTGCACTGCGGTTTTAATTTTGCCAATCATCGCCACGCCCACGCTACTGCTCTGCCCTTCGCCCGCCATCCATTCGCGTAGCGCGCTTACGGCAATTTCACGACCGATAATAATCAATGAAACAATCGCGCCCACACGCCCAAATTCCACCAGCACAATCAGCGCCGCTGCCACCATGAGCTTATCGGCGACTGGGTCTAAAAACGCGCCAAATGCCGAGGTTTGATGCCAACGCCGCGCTAGGTAGCCATCTAGCCAGTCGGTAAATGCAGCAATCACAAATATTGCGGTGGTAAACACATTGACCGAATGAGAGGGCATAGCGCCTAATGTGCGCAAATTTTCAGGCCAATAAAAGGCACCCACAAATATGGGGATTAGCAAAATTCGCAGCCATGTCAACATGGTAGGGATGTTCAACTTCATTTAACCCTGCACTTCATTTATCTTGCACTCCATTTAACCCAGCACTCCATTAATGAAACTCAGCGTAGATTTTTTCAGCTAAACTTTTGCTGATGCCTTCAACTTGAGCGATTTCATCCATACTAGCATTTTTCACCCCATCTAATCCACCAAAGCGCGTTAACAGCGCTTTGCGGCGTTTTGCGCCTATGCCGTCTATATCTTCCAAACTTGAATGCATACGCGCCTTAGCACGCTTGGCGCGATGGCCTGTGATGGCGAATCGATGCGCTTCATCACGAATTTGTTGTAGCAAATGCAAACCCCTATTATCACTCGGCAAATTCAACATCTCCCCCGTATCGCCAAAAATCATCGTTTCTAGCCCAGGTTTGCGGTCTTCGCCTTTGGCAATACCAATCAGCAAAATGTCTTCAAGCCCAACTTCCTGCATCACCTCAATCGCCACGCCCAATTGGCCTTTGCCGCCATCGATAAACACTAAATCTGGGCGCACGCCCTCACCCGCTGCTACTTTTTTGTATCTTCTTGTCAGCACATCTCGCATGGCAGCGTAATCGTCGCCTGGGGTGATGCCCGTGATGTTATAGCGCCTGTACTCGCCATTTTGCAAATCGCCTTTATCAAATACCACGCAACTGGCCACTGTCGCTTCGCCCATGGTGTGGCTGATGTCAAAACACTCCATGCGCTCTATATTATCGGGCAAACGCAAAGCCTCACGCAAAGCCAATAGCCGCGCCGCTTGGTTGCTAGATGTTTGCTGCTGCTGCGTAAGCGCCAACTCGGCATTGGTTTGTGCCATTTTTAACCACACGCGTTTGTCGCCGATGGCATTGGTTTGGATTCTCACTTTACGCTTTGCTTGATCGCCTAAAGTTTGCTCTAAATCTTTGGTATCAAAATCAACGCTGCATACAATAAGCGGCGGCGTATTTTGTGGCGTGTAATGTTGGCTTAAAAAAGCTTCTATCATTTCTGTTGGCTCTATTTTACCTAGTGCATCTTGCGTATTTTTAGGAAAGTAACTTTTATCGCCCAAATGCCGCCCACCGCGAATCATCACTAAATTTATACAGTGCCCGCCGTTATTGGTCGTTAGGGCGATTATATCTGCATCATTTACACTAAAATCACTCACAAATTGCTTGGCTTGCACTTGGCGTAGCGCCTGCATGCGGTCGCGGAACACCACCGCCATTTCATATTCTTGATTCGCCGCTGCTGTGTTCATTTTATCGCCCAACGCGTTCATCACCTCGTTGGTTTTCCCCTGCAGGAATAGTGCAGCGTGGTTCACGTCATGTGCGTAATTTTCAGCAGAAATATAGCCC
>JAYVRE010000202.1:0-6654 GCA_043776535.1 Methylotenera sp.
GCAAAGCATTATCCGCCTAGCGCACATGCACGGCGGGCATCACCCTGCCAATTTGATTCACCTGCATAAAAATAGTGAATTTGTGGCGGCGGTAAAACCCGTTGGGATGGTAGGAAAAGCTAAATCTGATTTGTTTGCGTAAGAGCACAATTGATTGCGCGAAAGCGATGCGTACCACGCAGGCAACGGATAATTAAATGGGCTGTTCGTGATTTAAGAATCGCACTTACATTTTGTTCGCGACTTATAAATCGCTCCTACATTGACCAATCTTGCTGCTACGCGTAGAATTCGCGCCAATTCTTAAGACTTTCTAATGACCCCAAAAACCACCAAAAAACTAGTCGTCGCCAATTGGAAAATGCACGGCAACCTCAAGCAAAACTCTGATTTATTGACGGATTTTATTGAAAATTTATCTCACCTAAAACACACGCAAGTGGTTGTTTGCGCGCCGTATCCTTACCTTGCTCAATTGCAAAATATGCTGCAAAACACCAATATTGCTTGGGGCGCGCAGAATGTGGCTAAGAACGAGATTGGCGCTTTTACTGGTGAGGTAAGCGCGGCAATGTTATTGGACTTTGGTGCAACTTTTGTGATTATTGGTCACTCTGAACGTGCAACTGCGTATTGCGAATCGGATGAAAATATTGCCACAAAATTTGTGCAAGCTAAAAAGCATGGTTTAACGCCAATATTGTGTGTGGGCGAGACGCTAAACGAGCGCGAAGCAGGCATGATGGAAGTGGTGGTCGGCAAACAGCTCGATACTATTATCAGCTCGCACGGAGCAGAAGTTTTTGCAGATGCGGTGATTTCTTATGAACCGATTTGGGCAATAGGTACGGGCTTGGCAGCCACGCCAGAGCAAGCTAAAACCATGCACAAATTCATCCGCAATAAGGTTGCAAACTTGAATTTAAACGCGGCGAATCGCTTAAAAATCCTCTACGGAGGGAGCGTTAATCCGCAAAATGCGGTACAATTATTCCTTGTAGAAAATATCGACGGCGGGCTGATTGGCAAGTGCTCGCTTAACGCGCAAGAATTTGAAGGAATCTGCCAAGCGGCTGAAACATCTGGGCTGCAGGATAAGTGCTAGAAAATAAGCGCGAGAAAATAACCCGATAAATTAACCGCAAAAATGGCAAATAAATAGGTAAAGCAATGGAACAACTAATCACAATTATTCACGTTTTAGCAGCGGCAGGCGTAATCGGCTTGGTGTTGTTGCAGCACGGCAAAGGTGCAGATATGGGCGCAGCTTTTGGTAGCGGCGCCTCTGGCAGCTTGTTTGGCGTGAGCGGCTCATCAAACTTTATGAGCAAAGCCACGGCTATTTGCGTGGTAGTGTTTTTCGCTACTAGTTTAACGTTAGCCTATATAGCAAGCCATCGCATAGGCAATGGTAGTGTGATTAAAACGCAATCTACGAAAACTGAAACAGTAAAACCAGTGACTGCTCAACCACTTGAAACAAAACCTGCAGAAACAACGCCTACTGGCAATGCCGCGAAAGATATACCTAATTAAAATTTAGGTTTAACATCTTATAGTTAGCTCTAAAAAAATGCCGTCGTGGTGGAATTGGTAGACACGCAACCTTGAGGTGGTTGTGACTAAGGTCGTGAGAGTTCGAGTCTCTCCGTCGGCACCAGAATGTATTAAAGTGTTTTTATATTAATTGGTAAACCAAAATCTTGTAGTCAAAATCTTGTAGTTAAGCTGGTTGAGATAATGGCTAGGTAAATAGTAAGTTAAATAGTTGTAAAATAGTCAGGAAGTACAAGTGCTGGAAAATTATTTTCCAATTTTGTTGTTCATTTTAGTAGGCCTTGTTGTTGGGCTAGGGCCACTTATCCTCGGTAAATTGGTTTCACCTCACAAACCAGACGCTGAAAAAGACTCCCCCTACGAATGCGGTTTTGAGGCGTTTGAAGACGCGCGTATGAAGTTTGATGTGCGCTATTACTTGGTCGCTATTCTGTTTATTCTTTTTGATTTAGAAATCGCATTTTTATTCCCTTGGGCTGTCGTACTTCAGGAAATCGGCTTGGCTGGCTTCTTGGCGATGCTGCTATTTTTGGCTGTTCTCGTCGTTGGTTTCATTTACGAGTGGGTAAAAGGCGCGCTAGAATGGGATTAGAAGGTGTTCTCGAAAAAGGTTTTGTCACCACCACGCTAGATACGGTGATTAACTACACGCGCACTGGCTCAATGTGGCCGATGACGTTTGGTTTGGCTTGCTGTGCGGTTGAGATGATGCATGCTGGTGCTTCGCGTTATGATTTAGACCGCTTTGGTATTGTGTTTCGTGGTAGCCCACGTCAATCCGATGTGATGATTGTGGCGGGTACTTTAGTTAATAAAATGGCACCCGCGCTGCGTAAAGTGTATGACCAAATGGCCGAACCGCGTTGGGTGATTTCCATGGGTTCATGTGCCAATGGTGGTGGTTATTATCACTACTCTTATGCCGTTGTGCGCGGCTGCGACCGCATTGTGCCAGTGGATGTGTATGTGCCAGGATGTCCGCCCACAGCCGAGGCGCTGTTGTACGGCATTATTCAGTTACAGAAAAAAATCAAACGTACCAATACGATTGCACGTTAAGGCTTTTAAGTAAACAACACAAAAAACATGGCAACTAAATTAGAAAAATTATCCACGCAATTAAAGCTCGCTTTAAACGACACCATCACTAAGCTAGATGTAGCTTTTGGCGAAATCACTATTGAGTGCAAAGCTGATAATTTGATTGCAGTTTGCAGCAAATTGCGCGACCACGCCGAGCTGAAATTTGAGCAATTAATCGATTTATGTGGCGTGGATTATGCCGAGTACGGTGGCGACAGCATGAGTGAAAGTACCTGGGATGGCCTGCGTTATGCCTCCGTTATGCACTTGCTTTCTGTAAGTAAAAATCAACGTGTGCGGTTGCGTGTGTTTGCGCAAGATGACGATTTCCCTATGTTGCCAACGCTAGTGGATGTATGGCCTGCCGCCAATTGGTACGAACGAGAAGCCTTTGATTTGTTTGGCATTATGTTTGAAAATCATCCCGATTTACGTAGAATTTTGACCGATTATGGCTTTGTCGGTCATCCGTTTCGTAAAGATTTCCCTATGATTGGCAATGTTGAAATGCGCTACGACCCCGAGCAGCAACGCGTGATTTATCAGCCAGTTTCGATTGAGATGCGTAATATCGTGCCACGCGTCATCCGCGACGAGGGTTTTCATCATGGCTGAAATTAGAAATTACACCATGAACTTTGGCCCGCAACACCCTGCCGCGCACGGCGTGCTGCGCTTGGTGTTAGAGCTGGATGGCGAAGTGATTCAACGTGCTGACCCGCATATTGGTTTGCTGCACAGAGCGACTGAAAAGCTGGCTGAAAATCGTACTTATCTGCAATCAATTCCGTATATGGATCGCCTTGATTACGTATCCATGATGGCGAATGAGCACGCGTATGTGATGGCGATTGAGAAGATGATGGGCTTAGAAGTGCCTATCCGCGCGCAGTATATCCGTGTGATGTTTGATGAAATTACTCGCGTGTTGAATCATTTGCTGTGGCTTGGCGCACACGCGTTGGATGTGGGCGCAATGACGGTGTTTTTGTACGCTTTCCGCGAGCGTGAAGATTTGTTCGATTGCTACGAAGCAGTTTCTGGCGCACGTATGCACGCAGCGTATTATCGACCTGGTGGCGTGTATCGTGATTTGCCAAACCGTATGCCGCAGCATGAAACCACCAAATTCCGAAGTGCAAAAGAAATCCACAAGCTTAATGAAAATCGTCAAGGCAGTTTGTTAGATTTTATCGAAGACTTTACGCGACGCTTCCCCACTTATATCGATGAATATGAAACTTTGCTCACCGATAATCGCATCTGGAAGCAGCGTACCGTGGGTATTGGCGTAGTCACGCCAGAACGCGCGCTGGCGTTAGGCTTTACCGGGCCGATGTTACGCGGCAGTGGTGTTGAGTGGGATTTACGTAAAAAACAACCGTATGAAGTGTATGCAGATTTAGATTTTGATATTCCTGTTGGCGTGAACGGCGATTGCTACGACCGTTATTTAGTGCGTATGGAAGAATTTAGACAATCGAATAACATCATTAAGCAATGTATTACTTGGCTGCGCGCCAACCCTGGTGCGGTAATTACGACTGATAATAAAGTTGCGCCGCCAGACCGTGAAGGCATGAAAACCAATATGGAAGACATGATTCACCATTTTAAACTGTTCACCGAAGGCTTCCACGTGCCCGCAGGCGAGGCCTATGCGGCGGTGGAGCATCCAAAAGGTGAGTTTGGCATATACATGGTTTCGGATGGCGCGAATAAGCCATATCGCCTTAAAATTCGCGCGCCTGGATTTCCGCACTTGGCGGCGCTGGATGAAATGACAAGAGGCCACATGATTGCTGACCTAGTAGCTATCATTGGCACGCAGGATATAGTATTTGGTGAGATCGACAGATAATGTTAAGCGCAGAAGCCATCAAAAAAATAGATTACGAGATCACAAAATACCCAGCAGATCAGCGCCAAGCTGCGGTAATGTCTGCGTTGCGCATCGTGCAAACCGAGCGCGGTTGGTTATCCAAAGAGAGCATTTCTGAGGTGGCTGCTTATTTGCGTATGCCAGATATTGCGGCGCTGGAAGTGGCGACTTTTTACAATATGTACGATTTAGAAAATGTGGGCAAATATAAAATTACTATTTGCACCAATATTTCGTGCATGTTGCGCGATTCAGATGCGATTGTGAATCACCTGCAAGCCAAGCTGGGCGTTGGATTTAACGAGGTTACTGCGGATGGTAAATTTTGCCTAAAAGAAGGCGAATGTATGGGCGCATGTGGCGGTGCACCTCTTATGATGGTGAATAATCACACCTTACACGAATTTTTAACGCCTGAAAGCGTAGATGCTGTTTTGGAAAACCTTCAATAATGGCAACCAAAACGACTAAAACCATAGCGCCAATCATGAGCGACCCAAAAGGCCAAACCTTGCTGTGTTTACGCACGCTTACAGAGAGAAATCCCGCTTCATTAGCCACTTACGAAAAGCTAGGCGGTTACGCGCAGCTTAAAAGAATCGTTACAGAGAAAGTAAAAGCTGTCGATATTATTTCGCAAGTAAAGTTGTCTGGCTTGCGCGGGCGTGGTGGCGCGGGCTTCCCGACTGGGCTTAAATGGAGCTTTATGCCGCGTTATTTTGACGGCACTAAATACTTGGTTTGCAACTCGGATGAAGGCGAGCCTGGCACGTTTAAAGACCGCGATATTTTGCGCTACAACCCGCACCAGCTCATTGAAGGCATGGCGATTGCCGCCTACACATTGGGCGCGCGTGTGGGTTACAACTATATTCATGGCGAGATTTGGCAGGATTACGATATTTTTGAAAATGCGCTGCATGAGGCACGTGCTGCTGGCTATGTCGGCGAAAACTTGTTTGGCACAAACTTTAGTGTCGATTTATATGCTGTACATGGGTACGGCGCGTATATTTGCGGTGAAGAAACTGCGTTAATTGAATCCTTAGAAGGGAAAAAAGGCCAGCCACGCTTTAAGCCGCCATTTCCCGCCAGTTATGGCGTATTTGGCAAGCCGACCAATGTGAATAATACCGAAAGTTTTGCTAGCATTCCGTGGATTTTACAGCACGGCGGTCAAGCTTTTGCCGATTTAGGCGTAGCAAACTCTGGCGGAACAAAGTTATTTTCTGTATCTGGCCACGTAGAACAACCTGGTAATTTTGAAGTGAAAATGGGTACATCTTTTGCCGATTTACTCAACATGGCAGGCGGTGTATGGAAAGGTCGCAAGCTCAAAGCAGTGATTCCAGGCGGTCCTTCAACACCCGTGATGACGGCTGAAATGATCGCTAACGCAACCATGGATTATGACGGCTTAAGCAAGGCAGGCTCTAGCTTGGGCGCGGGTTCGATGATAGTCATGGACGAAACTACCTGCATGGTGAAAACGCTTAAACGTTTGAGCTACTTTTTTTATGAAGAAAGCTGCGGCCAATGCACGCCTTGCCGCGAAGGCACCGGCTGGGTATATCGCGTGATTAATCGCATTACCGAGGGCAAAGGTAAAATGGAAGATTTGGAATTATTAACCAGCGTGAGCAGTAATATTTCTGGCCGTACTATTTGCGCGCTGGGCGATGCCGCGGCCACGCCAGTGCTTAGTTTTATTAAGCATTTCAGGCCAGAATTCGAATACTATATTCAGCACGGCAAAAGCATGATTGACGGCCAATAGGATAGATGGAAAGCAAAGATGGTACAAATTGAAATAGACGGCAAAGCGCTCGAGGTCGAGTATGGCAGCACCATCATCGATGCGGCTGATAAGGTCGGCATTGCCATCCCACGCTTCTGCTATCACAAAAAATTGTCAGTGGCCGCCAATTGCCGCATGTGCTTGGTACAAGTCGAAAAATTTGCCAAGCCATTGCCCGCTTGCGCCACGCCTGTGGCCGATGGCATGAAGATTTTCACCCGTAGTAAAGAGGCGGTAGAAGCCCAAAAAAGTGTGATGGAGTTTTTGCTGATTAATCACCCGCTGGATTGCCCGATTTGCGATCAAGGCGGCGAGTGCGATTTGCAAGACATCG
>JAYVRE010000203.1:0-6649 GCA_043776535.1 Methylotenera sp.
GTAGCACAGATTTTTCGATGCCTTCTAGCATGTTGGTGTTATGCACAAAGCCGCTGCCACTTTGAATGTTTTGCGTGGTAGAGCTTGGATATGCACCCCAAGGCGCGCCTGTGCAAAACAGCAGGCCAATAAAAGTATTCACCGTAATTGCGCCATATTTAAGTTGGCAAATCGCTTGCTCGAAAGCCGCATTGGTGTTGGCATCTTTGAGTGATTTTGGATGCACAATTAGCGTGGCATTAAGCGTTCCCCAAAGTTTATTATTGGCAAATTCTGTTGCTGCTTGCAGAAAATCAATTGGGTCGGTGCTACCCACTTGAACGTTGGCGATGACGGAGCAAAACGATTCTTCAGTAAACAGCGATTCATCTAAATCGTTAGGGTTTAAATCGGTGATAAAGGTCCAGGGCAGCTCATTAGATTGAGGCTTGCCGATGTAGGTGACATTACTACGACCTTTAACGACAGCTTGCCAGCGGTCTTCCGCGCCTGGGTAATAAGCATTTCTAGCGGGGATTTCTGCGCAGACCTTCTGCAAGGCTTTAATAAATTTTGCGCTGCCATCCCAGTTTTTTGGCATTACCAGCACCTTGGCTGTGCAGCACAAAAACGATGCGTTCATGGTAAACGCGGTGGCAATTTGCTCGGCCTGAAAGCGGATTTCTTTATCGGTATAAGGCCCTGGCACGATGATAATCGGCGTTACATTGCCCAGCTCTGCACTAATAGGTTTGCGTAATAGCGGCAGATTTTGTGCGCGGCGTTCATCGGCCTCTAGGCCATTATTTCCCCATACAATTTGGTCGTAAGTTTTGTCCGATCCCGTTAAATGCACCTCGTCAATTTTGGGGTGATACACCAAATGCCGCCCGACTTCTGCGCCGCCATATACCACGGCTAAAAAATGCTGATCAATGGCCGCTTTAAATGCTTCTTCAATGAACGGGCCAAGGTAGGCGTTTACAGGGTTCATTTTTAGCAAGCACACTTTGCCTTCGTTAAACATTTTGGTCAGCACATCCATGATGCCGATGCTGGCAATATTACCCGCGCCCAGCACCAGCGCTACTTTTCCTTGATGCGGCTTTTTATAAAAACTGGCACGGTCAGCGGCTAGGCTTTGTTCGGTAACGGCTGGCTGCATATAAACATCGACCGTAATATCTTTAAACAAGATGCCATCAATGGCGTTGTTTGGGTAAACCTGCACCGTTAAATTGCCTGCATGGGTGCGTTTTACCTTGCCAATCGGCGTATTACCAGTTTTTTCTATGCTTTGCAAACTTTCGCGTACTAAGCGCAATTGGCGTACTACGCCCCAAGCACCTGCTGCCCATTCTTCGGCTGCTAAATTTGAATCTGGCGCAATGCCTTTGGCCTTGCAGCCCGCTTCTACCATCGCTTCCGCCACCTTTATAAAGCCTTGCTGCATAGCGGTTGCCAATTCAATGCGCTTTTCTATCGATAGCGTAGCAAATTTCCACGCTGCTTCGCGCAAATGCGCGATGGTTTCATCCAGCTTAGCTTGGCTAGAAGCTGGCGGGATTGTGGTTTTGGCGGAAGATGGATAACTAGAAAATTCGCGAAATTGATCCATCGCTGGGAGTGTTTTAGTGTTCATGATAGCTCCTTAATTTTTTTCAATCAACTTAATAGCGTCGCTCCCGCATACAACTTTGCAAGTACTTTAGTGCTTAGCAAATCACAGTACTTGTGGTGCGTAGGCGGAAATCTAATTTAATCATACACCTAAATGGATTCCCGCCTACGCGGGAATGACCATTATGATGATGCTTAGTCTTTACGGCCTTTCCAATCCACGGTGTATTCAGTGGCAGATGTAAAGTAGCCGTTGTATTCACCTTTGCCCTTAACGCTTTGATATTTGCCTGTGCCGCCTACATATTCCCATTGGCCTTTAAAGCTGGTCATGGGGTTGCCATCTTTCATCACCGTATTCACCTTACCACTCCATTTGGCAATGGTAGAGTCGGTGCCGTTAGTAATGGTGTAATAACCTGAATGGTCGCCTGTACCTTGATGCAGATTGGCGATTTCTGGGTTTGATGCCGTTGCGCCTTCGATAAAGCCGCCACTAGAAGCACATGTGGTTTCACTCAACATCACAGCATAACCATCGGTATTGGCCACATTTGCGGCAGTTGGTTTATAAGTACATTTGCCTTGCCCAGCGATTGATTCTGCATGGGCGTTGATAGCCGTTAAAGAAAATAAAGAAAATACTGCTACTGCAATAACGCGTTGATTAAGTGTAAACATTTTAAATCTCCCATTAAATAAAAATTAAAACCTAGTTAAAAAAATAGCACCCACTTAGATTGCTTACAACTTGTGCTGTGGCTGAGGAGAATTCAGGTTTCATGGAGCATTTAAGTTTCACGGTGAAGCCTGAATTTCTCCACTTTAGCAACTTGACCTTGCACTTAATAAGGCAATGGCTCCAGCACTGAAGTTTTTAGCAGATGCAGTTGAGCAAAATGAGCCAGTCGCCTCTGCGCTCGCAACTGATGTTGTTTCAACTCCACGGTAAGCGATGAGTTTTGAACCTGGCATTGCCACAGCTGTAGCGGATACTAGGCCGCTAGCACCTGCTGTTGCTTCAACACCTTGGTAGGCGATGTGGTTCGAACCAATCATTGCCACATTTTCAGCAAAAGTTTGGCCGCTGGAAAGTGCGGAAACGGATAATGCTGTAAACAATAAAGCGGTTTTTGATAACGTTTTCATGATAATTCTCCTTTAAATTGATATGCATCCAGAGCATTCGGTTAATGTTCGTTCAGATGTGTATGCACAATGTAGATTTTTGTTATGATGATAAGAAGTTAGATACAGTTAGTAACATAAATAAGCACCAGCTAAATAAGAGCACAACACATGGATGCCGCTGTACAAAATTGGACAGATGCTGAAAAAGCCAACATTCGCGCCAGCCTTGAAAATATGCTGGCGAGCCCTTTGTTTGCTGGCTCGCCGCGCCAACAGCGCTTTTTGATTTACTTAGTCACCAATACGCTGGCGGGCGAGGCTAATCGCCTAAAAGGCTATACCATTGCGCTAGAAGTGTTTGATCGCAAAGATGATTTTGACCCGAGTTTAGACGCCATCGTGCGCGTAGAAGCCACACGGCTACGCAATAAATTGCGTGAGTATTACGACACATTAGGCCAAAGTGATGCTATTCGCATTGACTTTCCCAAAGGCGGCTACGTGCTAGAAATTAGCTTGCAGAACCCGCCAGTGCTAGAAAGGCGCACTAGCAGTAATTCCGCCTTGAATACCCCGCGCTTGATAGAAGACAGGCCATCGCTGGCGGTGTTGCCGTTTGCCAACATAGACAGTGATAACACAAAAGAGTATTTTGCCGATGGCGTGGTAGACAGCTTGATTTCTATGTTCTCTAGGTTATCAGGCTTATTTGTGATTTCTAGGCAATCTTCATTTGCATATAAAAATACCACTAAAACATCCGAACAAATTGCCACTGAGTTAGGTGTGCGTTATTTGTTAGAAGGCAGTGTGCAGCACGCGGGCAATCAAGTGCGCGTGACCGCGCAATTGGCTGATACAAAAAATGGTGGGCATTTATGGTCTGACCGTTACGACCGTGAACTGAAACATGTGTTCGCCTTGCAAGATGAGCTCACGCAAAGCATTGTGGGCGTATTGCAAATTAAGCTAGATGGAGAGGAGGCCACACTGTTTGGCGTGCAAGCCACCAATAGCATAGAAGCGCACGATACTTTGCTGCGAGGTATCGCGGCACACAGAAAATATACGCAAAAAACCACCAATGAAGCCATTGTGTTGTACCAGAGCGCATTAGCGCTAGACCCTAACTATGCGGCGGCGCACGCTTGGTTAGCCAGGTCGCTGTCTTTAACTTGGTCACAAAGATGGAATGCTGATTGCGCGGTTTTGGAGCTTGCACTGTCACATGCAGAGCGCGCTGCCGCGCTAGATTCACAATCCTCCTACGCGATTTCAATACTAGGTTGGGTGCAGCTTTGGCGTAAAAATCGTGACGAATCGATTGCGCAATGTCGTCGCGCGGTGGTGTTGGACCCTAATAACGCTGAAGCACATTTATTCCTCTCACTTGCGTTATCTGCTGCTGGCTTAGGTGAAGAGGCCTTGTACTATGTAGAAAAGGCCAGACGATTTAGCCCAGTTGCGGATGCTTTATATATGTTTGCACATGCACAAAGTTATTTTGCACAAAAAAACTACGCTAAAGCCATTTCTATCTATGAGCAAGGCTGTATTATCAGCGAGAATTTTAAGCCCAATCATTTTTTTCTTATGATTGCTTATGATGTCATGGGCAGGCATGAGGAGGCACAAAAGAAGTTTGAAATTCTAAGCGAAATGACAGGCAATAGAAAAGAAATGCCAAATGTAGTCATTTGGACTGATAAAGCATTAGCCCAGCAACAGACAGAAACATGGCAGAGAATTGTTTCGCGTTATTCTTAAAGATTTAACTTAAAAGCTAGTGTCTGCTAAAATGGTGGATTAATTGACCTTTAACAGGAAACATCATGGCAGTAGTTACACTTACCAAAGCAAATTTTAAACAAACCATCGAGAGCAATGCGTTTGTCATTGTTGATTTTTGGGCGCCGTGGTGCGAACCTTGTGTGGCTTTCACACCTACATTTGAAGCAGCTGCCGTTGCAAACCCTGATATTGTGTTTGGCATGGTGAATACCGAAGCTGATCCTGAAATTAGCGAGTATTTTGAAGTAGCGCAAATCCCCGGTATTTTGGTGATTCGCGATCAAGCGGGCATACACACGCAAGTGGGCGAAATTGGCGCACCAGCCTTAGAGGCGATTATCAAATGGGCACGTGAGCGCGATATGAGCGCAGTGCATGAGCATTACAAAGCTGAAGCCAATAAAAAGCACTAGATTGTTTTAGTTATAAAAAAAGCCACTTTAAACGTGGCTTTTTATTTGCTTAAAACCCGCCCGTAGTCACTAATCGATATACATAATAGCCGCCCACTAGCATCATGGCGTACATGGGAATATCACCAGATTTTTTCTTCTCGCCTTTGGCGGAGGATGAAATAAAGTGGTTAAATAGCCAACCCGCAACAATAATCACGGGGATAAGCATCATGTGCGTGGTGGATTCAAACAGCCAAGAAAAGGCAGTTTTTAGCCAGCCACCTTCTTTAAAAAACTCTAGGCCAATGCCTATTAAGCCAATAAGCACCAGTAGTATGCCGCCAAAGGAAGATAAGGTTTTTAAAAGCGTATCAGCCTGAATATCTTTATTTTTTGCGTATTTATTGGGATCTTTTTTGAGCGGTGCGGCCATGATAATCTCCTATATTTGTAGCTAAATTTGATTTAGGCGCTAATTCTGGTTTAAATACTTGGCTGGGTCAACCGATTTACCTAAGCGGCGGATTTCGAAATGCAGCTTAACAGAATTAGAATCTGTGTTACCCATTTCGGCGATTTTTTGGCCAGCGCTGACCGCTTGGCCTTCTTTCACCACAATTTTGCTGTTATGAGCATACACCGACAAATAGGTTTTATTGTGTTTAATAATAACCAGTTTGCCGTAGCCGCGTAAATCTGAGCCGCTATAAATCACCTTGCCGCTACTGGCCGCATTGATGGCTTGGCCTGTTTTACCTGCAATATCAAGGCCTTTGTTGCTGGCTTCGTTAAAGCCTGCCACCACTTTGCCCTGCGTTGGCCAACCCCAAGCAATCGATTCATCGTCTGTTGCATTCGTGTCGCTAGGTTTTGCTTCGCTAGGTTTTGTATCGGCAGGTTTAGTTGCAACAGATTTAGTTTCCGTCGGTTTTGCCTCAGCTGGCTTAGCGCTTATTGGCTTAGGCGTAGCGCGATTTAAGGCTTCTAAGCTGTATGGCTCGCGCACAGCTTTCGGCTCGCTTAATACTGGCGTAACTGCTGGCACGATAGGTTTCGCATCAGTAACGGGCTTATCACTTACCTTGTCAGCAACTTTATCACCAATGACGGCAGGCTCAGTTTTCATGGGCGTAATGACGACACCATCTTCATTCTTGCCATCATCGTTTTTGCTGGCCTCGCTTTTATTGGTTTCTGTAGCCGTTGCAGGATTGGTTTTAAAGCTGCTTAAATCAATTTTTTGACCAATTTTAATCGGGTAGGGTGCAGCAATGTTATTGGCAGCAGCGATTTCTTTGTAATCCAAGCCGTACTCTAAGCCTATGCCAAAAAGCGTCTCGCCTTTTTTAACAAGATGGCTATCAGGCCGCCAATCTTTAGCACCAGCCATTGATGACTTGGTTTCTGGCTGCGATTTAGGTTTGGATGTCTGAGGAGTGCGCTCAATCACTGGCGCAGGTGGGTTACTTTCGCAAGCGGCTAGTAACACCATTAAAAAACTAATCACAAAATGCTGCATGCGCTTATGCGACTTCATTAACTTATTCCACCCAGCAAAGGCACAAATTTAACAGCTTCTAGTTTGGTTTGTTTGTAGTCATTTTCAGAATCAATATTAGTACGCTCAATTAGGTACAAAGTTTGTGCATTGGTGCCCACTGGAATCACCATGCGCCCGCCAATGGCCAGCTGCGCCAACAACTCTTGCGGCACATGGCTGGCAGCAGCAGTCA
>JAYVRE010000204.1:0-6548 GCA_043776535.1 Methylotenera sp.
GCTTGGCCAGCATTTGCGCGAAAACGAATGGTTAATGAGCATCAAGCAACGCACCAGCATTTTAGGCGGTGTGTGCCAGTTCGATTTACCTTCATATCATCATTGGTTAGACCTTGATCAGGCTCGTCGCAAAGCTGATTTTGGTGTTTGGCTAACACAACTAATACCCATGCATGACGCCATCAATACCATATTGCGTATTTTGCGCGGAAGTGGTGATTCCTCAAAACATCATGTCGATAATGGATTTTTTCAGCAAATGCTGGGTGGTGCAAAGCCCGCGCAAATGCTAAGAATTGAAATGAGCGATGATTGTCCGTGCTTTCCCGAAGTAAGCGCCAACAAATACGCGATTAACGTGCGCTTTTTTGCCTTAGATTTTGCACAAAAACCCAAGCAATGCGAACACGTAATTGATTTCAGCATGACCTTATGTAATCTTTAAAAAGTGAAAAATGTCGCTAGATACACCCAAAGCAAAACCACGACTAGTTACCTGTCCTCATTGTAAAAAACAATCCGAATACAGCGTCAATAATGCCTTTCGGCCATTTTGTAGCGAGCGCTGCAAAATGATTGATTTAGGCGATTGGGCGAACGAAAGTTACAAAATCCCTGTCAACATACAACATGAAGAACCAGATGAATTTAAATAAACCAGTTTTTGTATTAGTCCTTATCGCCAGCTTGCTAGGTGCTTGCAATGCCAAAACTGGCGCAGATACCGAGATAGCGATTACCGATAGCTGGGTGCGCGAAAATGCGCCAGGGCAAAGCGTGGGCGCGGCTTACATGACACTAAATAGCCCTCAAGACACTACACTTGTTAAAGCAGAAACGCCTGTCGCTGGTACTGTAGAAATTCACAGTATGAGCATGGAAAATAATGTGATGAAAATGCGTATGCTAGAACAGCTACCACTTAAAGCTGGTACACCAGAGAAGCTTGCCCCTGGGGGCTTTCACCTGATGTTGTTTGATTTAAAAACATCACTTAAGGCGGGCGAAAATGCTACATTTAAGCTCAGTTTTAAAGATAATGCTGGCAACATTACACAGCAAGACGTGATATTGCCGATTAAAGCGGCTGATTAAATCCGTCAATCAAAGCACAGTATCTACAACGTTGCGCTGAAATGCAACACCACGCGCACCATGCGATAAGGCCAGCGGCAAATCACTCAGCGCCAAGCCGCCGAGCGCGTAAATCGGCAACGTACTATTTTCTGTTAATGCAGCAAATTTTTGCCAGCCTAGTGGATCTGCTTCCAAGTGACTTAGCGTTGATTTTACTGGCGATAGCACTGCAAAATTTAAATCCAAAGCCTCTGCATGCGCCAACTCAATAGCGTTATGTGTGGATGCTGCAACTATCATACCCTCGGGCTTAGTTTTCAGCATTAACAGTGATTGGCTAGGCAAGTGCACTCCGTCAGCCCCCAACTCGCGCGCCAATCCGATATCTTCACTTATCAATACTTTTGCATCATAAGCACGGGCAAGCTTAATGACTTGCCTAGCGAATGTCATGAATTGATCTTTTGTGAGCTGTTTCTCACGCACTTGAATCAGCCTTAAGCCGCGCTTTAACTGGCTTTCTAGGCCCGCAAAAAAATCCTGCTCGCCCATTTCTGCCAAATTAGTAATCACATAAACAGGCGGTAAAGCCAACGCTTTCATGATAGGCGCATTGGCAGGCAGAATAGGTGAAACGGTGATATTTTGTGGGCTTTGCCAGCTTAGTTGTTGGCCTTCGTGCGGTCTTAACTCGCCTTCCCAAGCATCTACAAAATAAAAGTGTAAATTCACCATTTTAGCGGCGGAATCATGTGTGGCTGGATAATCAAATCGGCGCGTAATCCATTGCTGCGTGGTGGTTGGCTTGATGCCAAGCTCTTCTTTTAACTCGCGGCTTAAGGCGTACTCAGGGCTTTCTCCTACTTCAATTTTTCCGCCAGGAAACTCCCACCAGCCAGCCCAGCCTTTACCCTCGGGGCGACTTGCTAATAAAAATTCGTATTGCCCCGCCTCGTTTTTTCGCTGCAAAATGGCAACCGCAACATCAATCATCATAGGTGACCGTTAAGGCTCTAATATTAGCCCCTGTAAAGTAAGCCTCTAAGCTTTTAGCTTCTGTAATCGGCATTAATTTTCACGTAATCATAAGAGAAATCACAGGTCCAAATGGTGATATTTTGTTGGCCGCGATTTAACACCACACGCACTAAAATATCTGATTCTTTCATGATAGTCGATCCTTGTTCCTCGCGGTAACTGGTGGCACGGCCACCATTTTCGGCCACTAAAACATCGCCCAAATACAACTGCAAATTATCCACATTCAAGTCATCAATGCCCGCATAACCAATCGCGGCTAAAATACGGCCTAAATTGGGGTCAGACGCGAAAAATGCGGTTTTAATCAACGGTGAATGGGCAATAGCATAGGCCACTTTGCGGCATTCTGCCTCGTTCTTACCCGCTTCTACAGTCACTGTCATAAACTTGGTCGCGCCTTCTCCATCGCGCACAATGGCTTGCGCCAGCTCAATTGCAACATCCGTTAAAGCATCGCGAAGTGCAACAAAGTCTGTGCTACTTTCTGTGATTTCCGCATTGCCTGCCAAATTGGTCGCCATCATCATTAAACTATCGTTAGTGCTGGTATCACCATCAACTGTGATGCAATTAAACGATTTATTCACCGCGTAATGAATGATGTTTTCAAGCGCAGACTGGCTTACAGCAGCATCGGTAGCAATGTAGCCCAGCATGGTCGCCATGTTCGGGTGAATCATGCCACTGCCTTTGCTAACGCCAGTAATGGTCACCGTTTTGCCACCAAGTTGAATCTGCCGTGACGTACCTTTGGCGACAATATCCGTGGTCATAATCGCTTCGGCTGCGTTTAGCCAGTTGTCTTCTTTTAGATTCTCAATCGCAGCTGGCAAACCCGCGATGACTTTATCCACGGGTAGTGGCTCTAAAATCACGCCAGTAGAAAATGGCAATACTTGATTTGGCTGAATATTCAATAGCTTACTTAACGCTTCGCAGCTTTGTTTGGCGCGGTTTAAACCATCTTCACCTGTGCCTGCATTGGCGCAGCCTGTATTCACTAGCAAAGCGCGAATGCCCTGTTTTTTATTTAGGTCTTGACTTAAAAACTCCTTACACAAAATCACTGGCGCAGCGCAAAAACGGTTCAAAGTAAACACGCCAGCTACACAGCTGCCTTGCGCTAGCGTCATTATCAGTACATCTTTACGATCTGGTTTGCGCACATGGGCTTTGGCAAAGCCTAATTGAACCCCCCTGACAGGCAATAAGGACGAGGCTTGTGGGGCACTTAATTTAACTGGCATACATCAATTTCCTCTGTAAATCTTAATTTAATGCACGACAGTCTTAAGCTCTACGCCATGTTGTGCCTTGCGGCGTGTCTTCTAAAATAATGCCAGCATCGGCAAGCTCTTTACGAATACGGTCAGCTTCGGCGAAGTTTTTGGATTTTTTGGCTTCTAACCTAATATTTATTATTGCTTGAATAGTAACTTCATCAAAAGCCTGTATATTGTCATCAAGCTCCAAATAAATACTGCCTCCTGCACTTTGCATAAAGTCCTGATTATCAAGCAAACCTAGCAAGCCACCTAAGTATTTTAAAATCGCAGCTTTATTGCTCGCCAAAGTAGGATAAGTTGCTTTAGCTTTATTTATATCACTGGCTAGTGAAAACAACACTTTAAAGGCCTCGACAGTATTAAAGTCATCATCCATAGCTACGCTAAAATTACTTATTTCTAAGGAATTAGCATCATAAGTTGCACTTACCGCCACATCTCTTAAAGCTGTATAAAGTCGCTTTAAACCCTCCTCAGCATTTTTTAAATGCTCCACAGAATAATTCAAAGGACTTCGATAGTGAGATTGGAGTATGAAATACCGAATAATTTCAGCCGCTCTTTTTTCAGCTTTATTCTGTGAATCTACATCTTGCTGCTTCCCTGCAAGCTTATTCAAAACTTCGCGAATCGTAAAAAAATTGCCTAGCGATTTGGACATTTTTTCGTCGTCCACGCGCACAAAGCCATTGTGCATCCACGTGTTAGCCATCACGCAGCCATGTGCGGCTTCCGATTGCGCGATTTCATTCTCGTGATGCGGAAATTGCAAGTCTTGACCACCACCGTGAATATCAAAATGTGCGCCTAAATGATGTGCGCTCATGACTGAGCATTCTATGTGCCAGCCAGGACGGCCTTTGCCGCCATTTGGTCCGCCAAAGGGTGAATCCCAGCTTGGTTCGTGGGGCTTTACCGATTTCCAAAGCACAAAATCCATCGCGTCTTTTTTATGTGTATCAATTTCTACCCGCTCACCCGCGCGTAAATCGTCTAAGCTTTTGCCAGAGAGTTTGCCGTAATCGGCGAAGCTACGCACACTGTAAAATACGTCACCATTACTGCCCAAATAAGCATGTCCTTTTTCGATTAAATTAGAAATCATGCTAATCATACCGTCAATATATTCAGTCGCACGCGGTTCAATATCTGGGCGAACAATGCCTAGCTTAGCCGAATCTTCGTCCATCGCATCGATAAAACGCTGCGTCAGCATGCCGATAGATTCGTTATTTTCGTTGGCACGTTTAATAATTTTGTCATCGATATCTGTAATGTTGCGTACATAAGTCACGGCGTAATTACTAGCGCGAAACCAGCGCGAAATCATATCGAACACTACCATGACGCGGGCGTGTCCAAGGTGGCAATAATCGTAAACTGTCATGCCGCACACGTACATGCGGACTTTGCCTGGCTCAATGGGGGTAAATGTTTGCTTATCGCGACTGAGAGAGTTGTAAATTTTTAACATTTGCGAATTATAAAGTGTTAAACCAGTGAAAATAGATAAATTAATGTAATTTATCGCTTTAATAGTAAGCGTGCTATTGGATGTTGGCTATGTTATTGATAGAATGGCGCTTTTACTAACCTGTCTAAGTATAACATAATGATAATTCTTAACACTTTGCTTAAATCTTCTGTGACAAAATTACTTATCTTATTATTTGTTGCTTTACCTTTTGCAAGCTCAAATGCGTTTGCTGATGAGCTAAAAGATATTTCTAAAATGGTAGAAGGCGGGCAGCAAGTTGCGGCCCTAGACCGCATTAACACTTACTTAGTAGCTAATCCAAAAGATGCACAGGCAATGTTTATGAAAGGTATTATTCAAGCTGAGAGTGGTAAGCGCGAGGATGCGATTAAAACATTTACCGAGTTAACCGAAAAGCATCCTAGTTTGCCAGAGCCCTATAACAATTTAGCCGTATTATATGCAGACGCTGGCCAATACGATAAAGCTAAAAAAGCGCTAGAAACTGCCATTAAAACGCACCCAAGCTATGCAACAGCGCACGAAAATTTGGGTGATATTTATGCCCGCATGGCTTCAGAGGCCTACGACAAGGCATTGAAGCTTGATAACGGCAATGCGCGTGCGCAAAGCAAGCTATCGATGATTAAAGATTTATTTGGTACAGGCAATAAAACTACGCTTGCTGCCAAAGTGCCCGATAGCACCAAAGTTGCAAAAAGTGATACCAAGCCTATTCGCGCTGCTGATAAAAAAATGGAAGTCGCAAAAGCCTCTGAGCCAGTTGTAAATGCAGGCTCGAATGAAGAGCAGAATATTACTGACGCGCTGAACAAATGGGCAGAAGCATGGTCTGCCAAAGACTTAGATAAATATTTTGCCAGTTATGGCGATAGCTTTAAACCAGCCAAAGGCGAAAGCCGCAAAGCATGGGAAGCAACGCGCAAAGATCGTGTCAGCAAACCAGCAAGCATAAGCGTTGAAATAGCCAACCAAAAAGTAAGTTTAGATGGCACAGACAACGCAAAAGTGACTTTTAAGCAAACTTACAGCGCAGGTGGAAAATCAATTCGCACCAATAAAACACTTATATTGAAGAAAACCAGCAGCGCTTGGTTAATTGATCAAGAAATTGCATCTCATTAATTTTGCAGAAACTAATGAATTTGTAAAAATTTAAGTTAAGTTGAATTACCTAAAGCAGGAATGACCAAAAACTGAAATGCCATTGATTCAAAAAGTTAAGTTTTTACAAGCTATTTTATTGGCCGTGTGTATTTTAATGCCTTGGAATGCCACTGCCATTAATCACGGCAGTTTAACAGACCAATTATTGAGCCAAAAATTTGGTCGAAATTTAGTCGAAAGTCTGTTGGTAAAAAGCCTGCTTGAAATCTCCGAAGGTAAAACCAAACAAGCGTTCGTAACGGTGAATGCGCTTATTCGCACTGCACCAAACTTCAAATTAGCGTATCTTATCCGTGGCGATTTACTTACCGCGCAAGGCCACGCATTAGAAGCTTTTGGCGATTCTCACGCAGCTGCTGACAACACGCCCAACAACAAAGAAATAGATGACTTACGGGATGAGGCGCGCACGCGCATTGAATATTACTTATCGACTAAGAAAACCACTCAGCAGCCCAATTTACTAGTGAAATTGAGCG
>JAYVRE010000205.1:0-6497 GCA_043776535.1 Methylotenera sp.
GCTGCGCTGAATCGTTTTAGTATTGAATTGGGTGACAGAGTGCCACCCTTAAATTAATGCACTCAATCAGCATTTACACAGAATTATTTACAGACTCCTCCAGCGATCTTTTAGTCTGTTTCTTGAAATACCAACATAATTAATTGTTTCACCCATGGAAACCAAATACAAGCAAGGCGCTCTTTGTTTCCAAACTGCCTCATTTAAAACTTTAAAATCACCTTGAAGCCATGGACCAATTCTTGATCCTGAATTAACATTTCTCTTCCATCGCTGACCGCCAACGCCATGAATTTTCAAAACGGGTGTTGATATGTCGTACAATTTATAAGCTTCTTCTTTTGCGTTTTTCATTTTTTCTCCTAATTTAATGTAATGTTTTATTTAAGTTGTTAGAATTTTTAACGGCCTCAACAAAGATTTCAAAAGTTTTCTTTTCATGGTCGGTCATGTTTGTGAAGTAAGGTCCGCCACAATTTTTTCTAAAAAACCCAATTAACTTCCACTCATCAGGGGTTAAATAATCCTTAGCATTCATGATTTATCCCTATTTTGAAAGATGTACTAGTTCGTAAACATTTGTATTTGCGTCGCCGATTTTTGTTATTGAAATCCTATCGCCATCTTTAACTTGCACATCCCTAAACCAGCTACCAAACCTTTTTCTAAAGCTGATTGTTTTCTCGCTTTTAACCCTTACATCAGTCAGAGATTCTGTCTTACCGTATATGATTTTAATTTGGATTTCCCCTTCGTCGGTTCTTGTACCAAAGCAAGTAGGTGGAAATATTCCTTTAAAAAAGCTCGGGATATCGATATAGCCATGCTTAATCATGTTTTCTGTAAGGATGACTTCTATTGAAGTAGTTGTTTCGTCGATAGTAGGGACCGCCATAGTAAAATAATCAGGATTAAGTAGCATGTCTACCTGAGACGGGTACATAGCCCGCATCACTTGGAGGTTAAACCAAACGACGTCCACATGAATGCATTTAGCGATCTTTGATATTAAAATTGGTTCTAATTTCAAAGGCTGCAACAGTGAATCTTTAAGTTCTTGAACGGTAATCTTTCCAATTTCTGCAGCATCTGATAATAAGCTGTTAGTAGACAGGCCAAATTCACAATCTGGTGATAATAAAAGATTGATTTCCATTGCATCAATCTGAGATTTAGCATAAATTTTAATTAAACGATCCGCAATAAATGCCGGTATTTCAACTGCCGTTAAATCATCGGGGTAGACATTTAATTCAGTAGGATAATCTTTTATGGTTGTTCTAATAAACCCTCTACGACCGTTTAACCAAACTTTAGCAATTTTATTTTCAACTTCGCCTTGGGCATTTATTTCCAATCGATCTTTGTCAGCATTAACGGCATTTTTTACACTTCTTTCATTCATATCAGCCAATAATGCAATATCTGAAAGAGAAAGCGAATTCCCTTCGTCTAACGATGATCTAGCACTAATTCTATTAAGCATATCTTGAACAAAGCCAAACTGAATGTCTTTATCCCATGCAGATGCTTCTACGCAGTTATCGTAATATGAGCCATCCGGTTTAAAGATAAAAAAGAAATCTGTTAGTCTTTCAAGATTGTCTCCAGCACCACTTAGCTCACGCTCATAACCAGGAATTAAAAGTCCATCGTAGGCATAGGTATAATAAACAGGCAAATTTCTCGCAATATTCATATTTTGTAGATCAATATGGTTGATCAGGTCACCTTCCAATTCAGAGTGATTTGCTAGACCTAGCATCCTTTTCCCTGCATCTGGAAATAAACACTCATTTAACATTACAGCAATGCCGCTTATCTTTGCTTTCACTTCAAGTTCGATTTGAGCAAGAGTTGGTTTTTCGTTTGTATCTTTCATTTTATTTCCTAAATGTTATAATATGTTCGTTAATGTTAACTAAATAAATAATATATTTCGTTAATGAATTTGCAGTATACACATATGAAATTATTTGTCAATTAATATTTCATATTAACATATATTATTTCAAATTGTTTTAAATCTGATTGAGTATTTGCTAGGTTTTTAATCGCACAACCAACCAGCACCCAAGGCAATAGACCCTTTAAGGAAGCGCCGCGCACATTTCCAAAGTTAGCAGCCTTCAATAGGCGATTAACCGATATGCTCAATAACGCACCTTTGATTAACGATAACGGCGGCATAAACCTACCCACGCTAGATTTAAGTGATGACGCAAGACCAAATAAATGGGGTCAAATAAATGGGGTCAGACACGATTAATTATTAATTTACCAATAAAATCAATATGTTAATATATTTTTTAGCTCAGCAATCAATTAAATTGTTGCTTAAGTCGCACATTGGTTTCATCTAAAACCATTTTTTTTTGCGTGTTATCTAAATCCCACCAGCCTTGAATTTCATCGATAGTGCGGTAGCAGCCTTGGCAAAAGCCCGTCGCTTCGTCCATTGAACACACGCCTATACAAGGCGATTCAATTTCTATTTCTATTAGCATTTTTCAAATTCCGAATATTTTTCGCGATTTAAAAATCGCTCCTACAATTTAGCTTAATGCACCATGACATTGCTTGTACTTTTTGCCGCTGCCGCATGGGCATGGGTCGTTGCGGCCCACTTTTACGCCTTCGCGCACAATTGGCGTACCGCCTGCCATTTGCGCCTGTTCTTCATCAGAATAGCCGCCTTGCGGGTTGGCTAGCGCTTCTTCAAAATCAGCATGTTGATATTGCACATTGGATACTTCTTGCGGTTTCTCAACCGCTTCCGCATCTTCTTGTGTTCTTACTTGTATCAACATGGTAATTTTAGTCACTTCACTCTTCACGGTGTTGAGTAATGCCTCAAATAATTGAAATGCCTCGCGCTTATATTCTTGTTTAGGATTTTTTTGCGCGTATGAGCGTAAGTGAATGCCTTGGCGCAGATGATCCAAGGCGGCTAAATGTTCGCGCCAGTGCATATCAATGCTTTGCAGCATCACAGAACGCTCAAATTGGCGCATGGTATCCATACTGGCAAGCGCTTCTTTGGCTTTGTAAGAGGCATCAGCCGCCTCAAAAATGCGCTCACGCAGGGTTTCCTCATGCAAATCTGGGTTTTCTTCTAACCATTGCGCCACTGGCAAATCAAGCCCAGCCTCTGCACTAAGTTCTTTCTCCAAGCTAGCAATATCCCATTGCTCTTCTACACTGCCTGGCGGCACATGCGTGGCAATCATGCTAGCCAGCACATCGCCGCGCATGGCAGTGATGGTATCGCCAACATCGGTAGCCTCTAGCAGCTCATTGCGTTGCTCGTAAATCACTTTGCGTTGGTCGTTAGAAACATCATCAAACTCAAGTAATTGTTTACGAATATCAAAGTTGCGACCTTCTACTTTGCGTTGTGCATTTTCAATCGCGCGCGTCACCATGGCGTGCTCAATCGCTTCGCCTTCTGGCATTTTCAAGCGCTCCATAATCGCCGATACGCGATCGCCCGAGAAAATACGCAGTAATTGGTCATCTAAAGATAAGTAAAAGCGGCTAGAACCTGGGTCACCTTGACGGCCAGAACGACCGCGCAATTGATTATCGATTCGGCGCGATTCATGGCGCTCGGTACCAATAATATGCAATCCGCCCGCAGCCACCACCGTGTCATGGCGTTTTTGCCAATCCGCTTTTAATTGCAGCGCTTGGGTTTCTTTCTCTGCGTCGCTTAAATTAGCATCGCTGCGAACCGCATGGATACTGGCTTCTGGGTTGCCACCTAACACAATATCCGTACCGCGACCTGCCATATTGGTAGCGATGGTAATCGCAGATGGGCTGCCTGCTTCGGCCACAATATGCGCTTCGCGTTCATGCTGTTTGGCATTTAAAACTTCATGTTGTAACTTGGCTTGGTTTAGCAAGCCTGAGATAAGCTCTGAATTTTCAATCGATGTCGTGCCCACCAACACTGGCTGGCCGATGGCTTGGCATTGTTTAATATCTTCAATCACCGCGTTATATTTCTCTGCCGAGGTGCGATACACTTTATCCATCGCATCTTTGCGGATTTTATTGCGGTGCGTTGGAATGACGACCGTTTCCAAACCGTAAATTTGATTGAACTCGTAAGCTTCAGTATCCGCCGTACCTGTCATGCCGCTTAGTTTTTGATACATGCGAAAGTAATTTTGGAACGTAATCGAAGCCAGCGTTTGGTTCTCTTTTTGAATCTCCACGCCCTCTTTGGCCTCTACCGCTTGGTGCAAGCCATCTGACCATCTGCGGCCTGGCATTTTGCGGCCAGAAAATTCATCCACAATAATGATTTCGTTCTTTTCAACCACATAGTGCTGATCTCTTTTGAACAGATTTTGTGCGCGCAACGATGCGTACAAATGGTGCACCAAGGTAATATTGGCGGGCTCGTACAGGCTGGCGCCTTCTGCCATTAAGCCAGTAGAAGCTAATATCGCTTCAGCACGCTCATGACCCGCCTCTGACATGGTCACGGTTTGCGCTTTTTCATCTACCCAATAATCGCCTTCGCCATCTTCGACTTTTTGTGCGTTTAATTGCAGAGCCACCGCATTAATCTGACCATATAAATCAATGCTGTGCTCGGCCTGGCCAGAAATAATCAATGGCGTACGCGCTTCATCAATTAAAATAGAATCAACTTCATCGACTAAGGCGAATGTAAGCTTGCGTTGCGTACGTTCATCTTTGGTAAACACCATGTTATCGCGCAAATAATCAAAGCCAAATTCATTATTGGTGCCATAGGTAATATCTGCCGCATAGGCTTGCTGCTTGGCATCGTGCGGCATTTGCGATAGGTTGATGCCTACCGTAAGACCTAAAAAGTTGTAAAGCTTGCCCATCCATTCGGCATCGCGCTTTGCTAAATAATCGTTCACTGTGACCAAATGCGCGCCTTTGCCCGCAATGGCGTTTAAATAAAGCGGTAGCGTTGCCACCAGCGTTTTACCTTCGCCCGTGCCCATCTCGGCAATTTTGCCTGAGTGAATCACCATGCCACCTATCAATTGCACATCAAAATGACGCATACCCAAGGCGCGCACGCCACCTTCGCGCACTACTGCAAAGGCTTCTGGCAATAATTTTTCTAAGCTTTCTCCCTGAGAAAAACGTTGTTTAAATTCTTCTGTTTTAGCACGCAAAGCCTCGTCGCTTAAGGCTTGCATGGCGGGTTCTAGCGCATTAATTTCTTTAACTTTTTGGGCATATTGTTTGACTAGTCTATCGTTACGACTACCGAAAAAATTTCTGAACAGCTTGGATAACATGAAAAGACACCGACTTTCCGAGACCTCGGAAACCTCTATTTAGATTGGACGAAAATACTACTGCTTAATTGGGGGAACTATTGTTTTTTTCAATACTGCTTTAAATACTGGGTTTAATATTTCGGTCTAGTTAACTGGCATTATTTTGTAAATATTGTCGCGGATTTAAAGAGTTACCATTGAGCCTAATTTCATAATGCAAATGCGGGCCAGTAGAGCGACCTGTGCTGCCTACTAGCGCCACGGTTTGCCCTTTTACTACGCGTTCACCCACTTTAACCAGCAACTTTGAGGCATGCGCGTAACGTGTTTCTAGGCCTGAACCATGATCAATTTTAACTATATTACCATAATCGTGCGTATGTTCAGAGACAGACACAATGCCATCAGCCGCGGAGCGTATGGGCGTACCGCTATTTGCAGTAAAATCCAAACCTTCATGAAACGCCTTGTTGCCGTTAAATGGATCGATGCGCCAGCCATAACTGGACGAGTTATAGCCCGCATCAACTGGGCTGCTGTTAGGCAACATGTCTTTGAGCACACTTTGTTGTAATATTTTCGCTTCAAGGCTGCTAAGCGAGTCATCGCGTGCATCTACCGCCTTTGTTAGGTCTGTTATAGCGGCTTGCAAACTTAGTTCAGTCATCGGGCGCGCGTTGATAAAAGGCCCGCCTCGATTAGCTGGCAGCAGATTGTTAACAGGTTTTAGATGGGGATTTTTAGTCACTTTCGCGTCTTTTTCACCTGCTAACTTGGCTAATCGTTGGCTTTGCGCGTCTAAACGCATCATACGCGCTTGCAACTCGCCCAATTCTTTAGCGTAAGCGTCTAAATGCACTTGCGATGAAATGATTGAATTTTTAAGTTGCGGCGGCAGTAAAGCCCGCATACCCTGCTCTTTAATCTTATCTTTGGGTGTAATAAATAATAAAGTGAGCAAAACTGGCACTAATACCATACCAGCCACCAAAAGGCCTGTCTGAAACACAGACAAACTTTTGGCTTTTGCCATTTTGTTAGATACCAAAATTATATTCATCAATTAATTTTTACCAGTAACTTCGTTACAATGCATTATGCGCAAAATTAACGCTTTATTTTCAGAAAACAGCGAGCTTAATAAACTCGCTAATAACGTGCAAGCTCGCCAAAGTTTGCAGCTGTTTTGGCAGGCCGCAGCGCCAAAAATATTGAGCCAAA
>JAYVRE010000206.1:0-6477 GCA_043776535.1 Methylotenera sp.
CAAGACCTGAAAGATGAAAATATTAATGCTGTGACCACCACAGAAATGCGCGCTTCGGCACATGGTGATGTGGTGCATTCACGCCCAGTCGCGATTAATTACGGCACAGATACTGTACCAAGTGTGGTAGTTTTTTACGGTGGTAATGACGGTGTGTTGCGTGCAATTAATGGTAACCGTACTTTGCCTATTGGCAGCACCACTGCAGGCAGTGAGCTGTGGAGTTTTGTTGCACCAGAATTTTACCCAAAAATAAAACGCATTTATGATAATACCAATATTATTAGTTTTCCTGGGCAGACTATCCCATCGCCACCCCCAGCTGTTCTACCATCGCCCAAAGATTATGGTGTAGATGGCTCAATAGTCGCTTATAAAGATGCGAGCAGTGCTTGGGTTTTTGCCAGCCTGCGGCGTGGTGGACGTGCGCTATATGCAATGGATGTAACAAGCCCAGCAAGCCCTACACTTAAGTGGAAGGTTGGTTGCCCAAACCAATCGAATGACACTGGTTGTAGCTCGGGCATTTCAGGTATAGGCCAAACCTGGTCTGCACCACAAATAGCGAAAGCGGCTGGTTATGGCTCTGGTACTTCACCCTTGTTAATAATGGGTGGAGGTTACGATACTTGTCATGATGCTGACCCTAACACCAGTTGTGACTCATCTAGTAAAGGCACTAAAGTATATGTGTTAGATGCAAACACGGGCACATTGCTCAAAACTTTTAATACTGATGCTAGCGTAGCGGGTAATATTACTGTTGTGCCAGATAGCGTTACTGGGCTTATAAAGTACGCCTATGCAGCTGATTTGGCTGGTAATGTTTACCGCATTTCTGGTAACAGCCCTAATGTTGCTATTGGCAGTACTGTACCAAATAACTGGAGCATTACCAAAATTGCATCACTAGGCGGCACTGGTGCAAACAACCGCAAATTTATGTTTGCACCAGATATTCTTGATGATAATGGTACCTATGTGTTGTTATTAGGTTCTGGAGATCGCGAAAAACCGCTATCAACCTTCACTGCTGCTGCAGCGGTGCAAAATCGTTTCTACATGATTCAAGATAAGCCAACAGTCGCAACATGGTTGAGCGCTGAAAATGCTACTTGTGGTAGCGATGTGATTTGTGAGAACTCACTTTTTGCAATTACTGGCAGTGCCACGCCTACAGCTAGCGAATTAGCTGCCAAGAAAGGCTGGTATTTAAATTTAGCTTCATCGGAGCAAGTGGTAACATCGGCCATTACGGTGTTTAATACAGTTACCTTTAGTACACATCGACCTACTCCTCCAGCAGCAGGAACGTGCAGTTCACTAGGTACCGCCACTGTATATAATTTAAACTTCAGGAATGCCGCAACAAGGGTAGGCACAGTTCGAGGAGAAACTATTGTTGGTGGCGGTTTGTCACCATCTCCAGTAGCAGGCAAAGTGCTTTTGGATAACGGTCAGATAGTACCGTTTATTATTGGGGCTAGTCCTGTGTCCGCATTGCAAGGCGGTGATCCTATTGCTGGGGGTGTAGCCGTGCGCCCTAAGAGCCGCATTTATTGGAACATTAAAAAATAATGAAAATTACTCATTATTGTGCATTAAGTAATTGTCAATTGCGTGCGAAAACTCAGCGAGGGTTTTCGCTCGTAGAGTTGATGGCTGCAATTGCTGTGTTGGGGGTGTTATCCGCTATTGCGATACCCTCATTTAATGAAATGATAATGAGTACCAAGTTGCGCTCTTACGCTAATAATTTCATAGCCAGTGCACAATTAGCACGTAGCGAGGCCATTAAAAATAATGCAGTAGTTAGGTTGTGCGCCTCTAATAACAGCACAAGTTGCACTGGCAACTGGCAAGATGGCTGGATTGTTATTAAAGCGGACAACACTGTGATTGAACGCCAGCAGGCAACTAGTAATGGCTACTTAATTACCGAAGTTGGCGGCACAAATACTTTGAATTTTCAATCTACAGGTATAGGTTCTACTCAAGCGGCGCTCACTATTTGCCGCGCAACACCTAATGTAGGTAACCAAGAGCGTGTGGTCAGAATAAGCGCTACAGGCAAGCCTTCAATTACCAAGACGACAGTTGGGGCTTGCAGTTAAGATCAATAAAGTTGATTTTTTGTTTAATTAGCTTTTTTAGTCAGTTGGGCTGTAATCAAGCCATTAATAACCCCAAAAAATAAAGCAGCTAGCGCAAAAATGGGGATTAAATACATTACTCCCGTGTGCGGTATTAACCAAAGCCTGACTATGATTAACTGCCCTGCAATATGCGCGAAGGCTGCCAATATACTTAAGCTAATAGCACTAAAGGTTTTTTTTGGTAAATGTTGTGCTAAAAATAATGCGACCAAACTTAGTAGCGCACCGCTTAAACTTAGCACGAAGGTGGGCGATAAAAACTGGCCAAGTAACAAGCTGCTGGCAAATACGCGTAGCAAACTAACCCAAGCGGCAGTGGCAAAGCCGTATTCGTACAACACGAACAAGGTGACGATGTTGGCAATGCCAGGTTTTACACCAGGTAGTGGCGATGGAATCACTGCTTCAATAATATGCAAGCCAATCGCCAGCGCGGTGAGCTTGGCGATGTGGTGGTCGCTTGCGGTGGTGTGAATGCGTGTGAGTTTCATTGAATTTAGTAGCATATTCGCGCAATAAATTGCGCTCCTACCCGTTGTAGGAGCGATTTTTAAATCGCGAAAATCCCTCTAGTAATTAAGCGAATCATAAGTGCTTTTTGCACCCATCAACTGCAGGCTTATTTGATTAGGCAGGCAAATTGCCACTTGCCCTGCGCGGCTTAACCAGCTTTGATGCACGCAATATTGATTGCGACAGGGTGATTGTTTAAAGCGCACTTTGCCTTGGTTAATGCTAATCAAGCTTTCACCCATTGCACCAGTAATTTTAAGCTCACGCATTTGGTTTAAATCATAAGTGCCAAGCACCTTATTACCTTGCCGAATTTTGAGTTTACTGGCTGGCTCAATGCTCCAAAATTGTTGAAACATGAAAATAACGGCAATTATGCTGGCAGCAATCACCAACCAATCGCCAATGAGTGGTTTATGGTTGAATTTGAACAACATGTTTTGCCGCATCTTTATCTAGCCAAGTAATACGTTTTGCCATGGCGACGCTTACCCAAATTTTATCAGTTGATTCAATGATCAAAAAATTTACAACCCCCATTGATTTGGCAGCTTCTGCGCGGGAATCTGATTTGGCGATAAAAATCGGCTTAGAAGCCACGTCAGACATAACGCCAGCATGGCTTTGTGGCGGTATTAGCACCGTCACCGCTTGCATGCCCTGCACGGGGTAGCCTGTGGCGGGGTCTATAATATGGCAGTAGCGTTTGCCGTACACATCAAAATAGCGCTGATAATCGCCCGATGTGCCAATGGCCCAGCCACTTTCCAAATTTAATACGGCAATGGCATTGGGTTTGCGCGGGTGCTGTATGCCCACGCGCCAAGGTTTAGCGCCATGCTGGCCAAGCGCAATAATATTGCCGCCAATGTTAATTAATGCATTTTTAACGCCTTGTTTACGCAAGTTAATAATGGCTAAATCGAGCGCATAACCTTTGGCGTAGCCACCAAAATCCAGTTGAACCTGTGGATTGTTGCTAAAAACTTTACCGTTCTCAATCACAATATCGGACATTTGCGGGTTAGCTTGTAGCAAACTTTTAAGCTTGTTCTCGTCTATTTTAATCGGCTTAAACTCATCTTGTTGAAAGCCCCATGCTTGGATAAGGCCGCCAATAGAGGGGTTGAAGGCACCTTTGGATTGTACGGATAGCTTGGTTGCGTCTGCAATCATCAAAGCCAAGTCAGGCTTAATAGTGACAGGAATTTTACCCAATGCAAACGCCCTGTTGAGCGTTTTAAGCTCGCTCGGCCGCCAAGCATGTAAGCGATTATGCAGTGCTTGAAAATCACGAATGATCTGGTTAGAGATTTCTTGTGCTGCCAGCTCTGTTTCGCCGTAAATGCTAATATCTACCAGCGTGCCAAACACGTAGCTTTGCGTGTTGTAAAGCGGCTCTGGTTTTGTACAGCCAGTCAAAAAAATTAAGACAAAAATCAAAAATAAGCGCATAAGCGCTACTATAGCGTGGCTAGAGCAATCCTTCTAGCGCTTGCAAAAATATTTGCGCGGGCTGGCAAGGGGTTTGCGCTGCAAGCTCAACCATACCAGTGGGGCTGGTGACGTTAATCTCGGTTAAATGCTCACCAATCACGTCTAAGCCAACTAAAAACAGGCCTTCTTGTTTAAGGGTTTTACCGACAATAGTGGCGATTTGTAAATCGCGCGCAGTAAGTGGCTGCGCAACGCCAGTGCCGCCCGCAGCCAAGTTACCCCGTGTTTCGCCCACTTTAGGTATGCGTGCGAGCGCGTAGGGAAGCGGCTCGCCATTGATGACGATAATACGTTTATCGCCTTGCAAAATTGCGGGCAAATAACGTTGCACCATAATGGTTTGCCTGCCAAATTGGGTTGCGGTTTCTAAAATCACGCCAATATTATGGTCATATTCGTGTATTCTAAAAATGCCGCTACCGCCCATGCCATCGAGCGGTTTTACTACGATGTCTTTGTGCGTTGCTAAAAATTCACGAATTAAATCATGTTTGCTGGTGACTAAAAATTCTGGCGCAAATTGTGGGAAACGTGCAACGGATAATTTCTCATTCCAATTTCTAACTGATGCAGGATTGTTAATGACGCGCGCGCCTTGATTGGCGGCCAGCTCAAGTAAATAGGTGCTGTACAAGTATTCGTTATCAAATGGCGGATCTTTACGCATTAAAATCGCGTCAAAATCTTTAGGTAAAACCTCTTGCTTTTTGCCAAGCGAATACCAACCTGAATTTTTATTTTGGGCGTCTTCGCTAAATCTAAATTCAACGGTGTTTATTTTAACGATTTCGTTACGCAAAAACACATCATGTTGCTCGCACACAAACAGCGTATGCCCACGCGCCGCCGCCTCACGCATGATGGCAAGGCTCGTGTCTTTATAGCTTTTTAGGCTGGCTAGTGGGTCGAGGATGAATAAGAGTTTCATGTGTTTTTGGTTTAAATCACCCTCACCCCAACCCCTCTCCCAAAGGTAGAGGGACTAAACCCTCGCCCTCTGGGAGAGGGTGCGCGGCAGCGCGGGAGAGGGAGCTTTAATTCTACATTAAAAATATAGGAAAAATCTCTAATTATTCAACGGATCACTCTCCTGCAACTCAATCGCCGCCGCCAACAAGGCCAAGCGAGCCACTACACCATAGGCATAAAAGCGATTCGGCACGGTATCGGGCTGACCAGCGCAATCGGGTAAACTACAGGGTTTTTCAAACGCTAACGGCTCAAAGTGTGAGCCTGGCGCATTTAAGTTTTCATCAGCGCCGCGCTCGGTATGTACGCGGTAAAAACCGCCGATGACAAAGTGATCCATCATATATACCACAGGCTCGGCAACCGCGTCGTTAATGCTTTCAAAGGTATAGACACCTTCTTGAATAATCACTTCACTAACTTGCTGGCCTTCTTTAATCACCGACATTTTATTGCGCGCTTTGCGGTTTAAATCGCGCACATCGTCGGGCGATTTCACCGTCATAATGCCCATGCCGTAAGTGCCAGCATCGGCTTTTACAATCACAAATGGCTCTTGCTTAATGTCATATTGCGCGTATTTTATTTTTATTTTATTTAGCAATAGATCAACTTTTTCTGCCAAGCAATCTTCACCCGTACGCGCGTGAAAATCAATTTCGCCGCAAGTTTCAAAATAGGGGTTTAGTAGCCATGGGTCAATATCTAAAAGCTGCGAAAATTCATCAACTACGCGATTATATGCAGTGAAATGTTGCGATTTTCTTCTAACATGCCAACCTGCATGTAACGGTGGGATTAAATCTTGCTCAAGGTTTTTCAGTATTTCAGGCACGCCACCCGATAAATCGTTATTCAGTAAAATCGCACAGCTATCAAAGGCTTTTAAATCAACACCATCCAGCTTGCAAGCATTGAGTTTAATACGGTTTTTTTCGCGTACTACTGGCTCTAATAATAATTTTTGGCCATCGTGCGTTTCAAAAAATGTGGGTTCAGTAATATCTGGATTAACCGTGCCCACGCGCACGTCCATGCCAGCTGCTTTCATGATATTGACTAATTCAACCACGTTGCGCAAATAATAAGTATTGCGCGTATGATTTTCGGGGATAATCATGAGTCTATGCGCCTCTGGGCAGATTTTCTCAACCGCCACCTGTGCTGCTTGCACGCATAAACTTAAAAATTCCGGGTTTAAATTATTAAAGCCGCCTGGGAATAAATTGGTATCTACAGGTGCGAGTTTAAAGCCTGAGTTACGTAAATCGACACTGGCGTAAAACGGCGAAGCGTACTCTAACCATTGCGTGCGAAACCAATGCTCAATCTTTGGCATGTC
>JAYVRE010000207.1:0-6469 GCA_043776535.1 Methylotenera sp.
TCGGCGCTTAAAATCGCATCATGATCATGCTCGACCACGATGACGGTATTGCCGATGTCGCGTAGGCGTTTCAGCGTTTCCAGCAATCTATCGTTGTCGCGCTGGTGCAAGCCAATACTGGGTTCATCTAGCACGTACATCACGCCCGTTAAGCCGCTACCAATTTGGCTTGCAAGCCTTATTCGTTGCGCCTCGCCGCCCGATAAAGTTTCTGCGGAACGTGAAAGTGATAAATATTCCAAGCCAACGTTGGTTAAAAACCTCAAACGGTTTTGAATTTCGGTGACGATTTTATCGGCAATCGCAAGCTTAGCACCATGTAACTCAAGCTTCTCGAAGAAAGTGAGTGCTTGTTTAAGTGGTACTTGGCACACTTGATGAATATTCTGCCCGCCCACTTTTACGTGGCGCGCTTCAATTCTCAAGCGCGTGCCAGCACATTCTGGGCAAGCTTGGTTGTTGAGGTATTTAGCCAATTCTTCGCGCACGGCAGATGAATCACTCTCGCGATAACGGCGTTGCAGATTATTTAAAATGCCTTCAAAGGTATGTGTTTTGCCAAAAAAAGTGCCACGCTCGTTTAGGTATTTAAAGGCAATGACCTCGCGTCCCGAGCCGTTCAGCAACACGTCTTGAATCGGCAGCGGCAGCTCTTCAAACGCCATTTCCAAATCAAAATTGTAATGCGTGGCTAAGCTTGACAGCATTTGAAAATAAAACTGATTGCGCTTATCCCAGCCTTTAATCGCGCCGCTTGCCAGCGATAAAGTGGGGAAAGCCACCACCCGTTTGGGATCAAAAAAGCTGATATTTCCCAAACCATCGCATTTTGGGCAGGCGCCCATCGGGTTATTGAACGAGAATAGGCGCGGTTCTAACTCTGCCAGTGAGTAATCACACAGCGGGCATGAGAATTTGGCAGAAAATAAATGCGCTTTATCATTGTTTTTATCATCGCCCATTTCTAGTGCAATCGCTTTGCCATCAGCCAAGCGCAGCGCGGTTTCTAGCGATTCCGCAATACGCTGTTTCATATCCTCTTTTACTTTGATTCTATCCACCACCACGTCCACCGTGTGCTTGGTGGTTTTAGTCAGTTGCGGCAGCGCATCCATTTCATAAATTTTGCCGTCAATGCGCAAGCGCACAAAACCTTGTGACTTTAGATCATCAAATAAATCCACCTGCTCGCCCTTGCGGTTCGCCACCACGGGCGCGAGTATCATCAACTTGGTATCTTCGGGCAGTTTAAGCACGGCATCCACCATCTGCGAAACGGTCTGTGCCTCCAGTTTGATATTGTGTTCAGGGCATTCTGGGTCGCCAGCTCTAGCATAAAGTAGGCGCAGGTAATCGTGAATCTCGGTGACTGTGCCAACAGTGGAACGTGGGTTGTGCGAAGTGGCTTTTTGCTCGATGGAAATGGCGGGTGATAAGCCTTCAATCAAGTCCACATCGGGTTTATCCATGCGCGCTAAAAACTGCCTTGCGTAAGCTGAGAGCGACTCTACATAACGGCGCTGGCCTTCTGCGTATAGCGTATCAAACGCCAGGCTAGACTTGCCAGAACCCGATAAACCCGTAATCACGATGAGTTTATTGCGCGGCAAATCCAGCGAAATGTTTTTGAGATTGTGGGTGCGTGCACCACGAATACGTATAAATTCCATTATGCTTTTACGAAAATTAGGGCAACCTGTTAATATACGCAATTATTTCGATTTCATCCAAACATTAATGCAAATTTCCGAAAAAATGACGCGCACCGAAATGCGCGCAACTGTCAGTTTGGCCTCAATTTATGGTTTGCGTATGTTGGGTATGTTTTTGCTGCTGCCGATTTTTGCGATTTATGCAGAGAAGCTAGAGGGCGGCAGCAACCACACACTGATTGGCTTAGCGCTTGGCGCCTATGGCTTAATGCAAGTGCTGCTGCAATTGCCATTTGGTATGGCTTCTGATAAATATGGTCGCAAAAAACTGATTTATATTGGTTTAGTATTATTTGCGATTGGTAGTGTGATGGCGGCAGTTTCAACCGATATTTACATGGTGATTGTTGGCCGCGCCATACAAGGCGCAGGCGCGATTTCCGCAGTGGTAACGGCGCTAGTAGCTGATTCTACGCGCGAGGAGCATCGCACCAAAGCCATGGCAATGATAGGTGCAACCATTGGCCTAACGTTTGCTGTGTCGCTGGTGGTCGCGCCCTTACTTAACCAGCTCATTGGTGTTTCTGGTATTTTTTGGATGACAGCAGTGCTGTCTATTTTGGCGATTGGCGTGGTGAAATATGCCGTACCAGACCCCGTGCACAGCCAGTTTCACTCTGACGCGCAAACCGCGCCCAGTAAAATAAAAGATGTGCTAAGAGACGCACAATTATTACGCTTAAATTTTGGTACATTTTGCTTACATGGCGCGCAGATGGCCATGTTTATCGTGGTACCGTTTGCCTTAAAACAAACCAGCGGCATGAGTGAAAACCAACATTGGCAAGTGTATTTGCCAGTGTTAATTGCATCGTTTGTGTTAATGGTGCCAGCCATTATTTATGCCGAAAAACGTGCTAAATTAAAGCCAGTGTTTATCGGCGCGGTGGCGCTTATGTTGCTTGCACAAATTGCGTTTGCGCTTAATATCCATGTGTTTTGGGGCATTGTAGCTTCTTTGTTTTTATATTTTGTGGCATTTAATATCTTAGAGGCATCGCTGCCATCGCTCATCTCTAAAATGGCGCCTGCTGCATCAAAAGGCACGGCGATGGGCGTACATAATACCGCGCAGTCTTTAGGCATGTTTTTGGGCGCGGTAATGGGTGGCTATTTATCGCACAAAATGGGCTTTTCGGCGGTGTTTGTGTTTTGCGCCATACTCATGGGAGTTTGGCTATTGTTGGCTTTTGGCATGAAAACGCCACCCAGCGTTAAAACCAAAATGTATCATGTGGGCGATTTAACAGCATTAAAGAGTCAACAAATTGAAAACGCAGTTAAAAATTTAACAGGCGTGGTGGATGCTACTTTAATTGCCCAAGAGCATAATTTAATTGTTAAAATAGATAATCAGCAAACAAAAGTGCAACAAGCAAAAGTTGAGCAAGATATATTAAATTTGATAGGGAGCGCATAAATGGCATCGGTAAATAAAGTAATTTTAGTCGGCAATTTAGGGCGCGACCCTGAGGTTAGATTTATGCCAAATGGTGAGGCGGTGTGCAATTTTAGTATCGCCACCACCGAGAATTGGAAAGATAAATCAGGCGTAAAACAAGAAAAAACCGAGTGGCACAATATTGTAATGTATCGTAAATTGGCCGAGATTGCAGGCGAATATCTTAAAAAAGGCCGCCCAGTGTATATTGAAGGCCGCTTGCAAACGCGCAAGTGGGAGAAAGACGGCGTTACGCGCTACAGCACAGAAATTATTGGCGACAACATGCAAATGCTAGGCAGCAAAGATGGCGGCGGCAGCTCAAACGCTAGCTATGATGGTGGGATGGATCAAGGTGGTGCGCCAGATGATATGAGCCAAGCGCCAGCTAGACAAGCGTCATCGCAGCCATCAAGCCAGCAAGCACCCGCAAAGTCAGGCGGTAACTTTGATGATTTTGAGGACGACATCCCTTTTTAGAAAATATCTAGCTAATTAAAAAGCCCGCGAGACCGCAAGAGTCTTCCCCGTGGAATATACCAACTAAAGTTGGTTATTCACACGTAACGGGCTTTTTTTAAGTAAAGTAAGTTACTTAAAAACAGTACCACCATATACCTGCCCATTCAAGCTAGGTGCATTAATGCCATATTGCAGGCCAGCTCGTTCACCATTCACCCCAAAAAATGCACCTTGAACTAGGTTGCCTCCATTAAACGCACCTGTGCAGGAGGCGAGTAGACAGGCAGTGGGGTTGGTAACAATGCCAGTGGTAGCAAAAGTACCAGCAGGTGTAAGGCCGCCGTTACCAGCTAAATTAAATGTTCCATTAATTATTGTTGGTACATTGATGTTGTAGCCAAAAGTATAAGTTGAAAAGTTGAAGTCTAGACTGCCATATACAGCATTTGCTAAACCAAGTGTGTTAACGCTAGCGCCGCTGACTAAAAACGGTGTGCTTGACCCAAACACATTGTAAGTGCCAATAATTCCAACTAGATTAGCTGGGTTAGGAGTGGCACCAGCGATATAGTCGTATCTATTTATGCTAGTAGCATTATAAGTTGTACCCGCGCCTGCTTGGCCCCAAGTAATGATGCCGTCAGACGAATTAGTACTGGCGAAGTTAATTGGATTAATCGTTCTACCTGGCGCACTTGCTTGTGTGAGATTGTTGTTTGCATCATACGCAAGATTGCCTGTGAATGTCTCGTTTAACACTGTGCCGCCGCCAGTAGGGATAGCCAAAGAAACTACAGTGCCGCTAGCTGGCAATACTGCTGGCGTTGGCGCTACTGGTGCTACAAGCGCAATCTCCTCACCTGCTGAAAAAACCGCTTTGCCCGATGGCGCCGCCGCCGATGCCTGAGCCGCTTTTTTACTTCGTTTTGGTGCGCCGCCGCCAATCACTATAATCGATTGACCTGTAATTGCATTCAAGCAACCAGCTTGGTTACAAACGTCCACGCTGCCGTGGTTAGTGGTCATTAATAAGATGTTGTCGTTAAAATTAACGGTGAATTCTGTACCGCGGATACCAATAGTAGCGGCGGTGGTTTTTAACTGATAACGATCACGATTTTTATGGCCAACTAAACCGCTCACTGTACGCAAGCCGCCTTTAATCAGCTCGGTAAAGGCATATTCAGTACCATCTTCTTTGCCAAAGAACTCGTATTTGTTGATTTTATAAATGGTATTAGGTTGCAGAGAAACTTTGCCGCCGTCAATTAAAGAAAGCTGCACACGGCCATCTTTTGTTTCAACGGTATCGCCAGCGTTAAGCTCAGCGTTTTTTGCTACGGGTGTAACGGTTTTATCCGCGTGCGTAATGGTGGCATTGCCTGTTTTAAAAGTCACCGTACCCACAGCTTTGGCCAATGCCAATTGCGAAATCATCAACGCGATAACAAAAACACCTGCTGTTAAAAAATTTGCATTTTGCAATTTTATTACTCCTACCCAAAATAAAGTTTGTAGCCAACCGTAAGCCCTAGCGGATTGTCGTCTAATAACAATCGATTAAACATTTAGTTGACATCAGTTATAATCTTGTTTTCCAGCTATGTGCTAATTATAAAGCTATATCTATGCCAATTTACGACTTCCAATGTACCAGCTGTGGCCTTAAAGATGAGTTAATGCGCAAAATTAGCGAACCAACCACCATTAATTGCCCACAATGCAGCCAAGAAACCTTCGCTAAAATGCTATCTGCACCCAGTTTTCAGTTGAGTGGTAGCGGTTGGTATGCTTCTGATTTTAAAGATAAAAAAGATAAAAAAACTGATAAAAGCACAACAGCAGATAAGCCAGAAATGAAATCCTCAGAAGCCGAGACTAAAGCGCCTGCTAATAGCCCTGTAAGCGCTTGCGATTAACATTGTTTTACAATTGAACGAGTTAAAATGAAAAAATATTTTATTACAGGTTTGCTAGCACTTGTTCCCTTAATTATTACTATTTGGGTGCTCATTACGCTTATTCATACTTTGGATTTAAGCTTGGCACTGCTGCCAGATGCATGGCAGCCCAAAAAATTGTTTGGATTTAATGTGCTTGGGCTAGGCGCTTTGCTCACGCTAGTGATAATTTTTGTCACTGGTGTAGTGGCGACTAACATTTTTGGACAGCAAATTATTGTGTGGTGGGAATCGCTACTTTCGCGCGTGCCGTTTGTTAAATCTATTTATTCCAGCGTAAAACAAGTGTCAGATACGCTGTTTTCTAACTCGGGCAATGCCTTCCGCAAGGCAGTGCTGGTGCAGTATCCGCGCCAAGATTCATGGACTATTGCCTTTGTAACAGGCGTGCCTGGCGGTGATGTGGTCAATCATTTAACGGGCGATTACATCAGCGTTTATGTACCCACTACGCCCAACCCCACATCTGGCTTCTTTTTGATGATGCCAAAGGCCGACGTGATAGAGCTGGATATGAGTGTGGACGAGGCTTTAAAGTACATTATCAGCATGGGCACAGTCGCCCCAAAAGATCACCTCACAAAACAACTTCGTTTTCAACAAACTCAACTTTAACTATACCAACTTAAGATTATTTTAATTATGATGCGTACACATTATTGCGGCCATTTAAACCGTAGCCACATTGGCCAAACCGTTACTTTATGCGGTTGGGCGCACCGCCGCCGCGATCATGGTGGCGTGATTTTTATTGATTTGCGCGATAGAGAAGGCATGGCGCAAATCGTGCTCGATCCAGATACGCCAGAAGCCTTTAAACATGCGGAGTCTGTGCGTAGTGAATATGTATTAAAAGTCACTTGCAAAGTGCGCGCGCGGCCAGAAGGCGCGGT
>JAYVRE010000208.1:0-6447 GCA_043776535.1 Methylotenera sp.
GACCACGGGCGGGCAAGAGCGGTTGTTGCGGTAAAGCTGTAACCGCTCTAGCTTAATATCGCCAATGCCACGGCTGGCAGCGTGAATAAACTGCGCCACGTTGGCCTTGCGAAAGCGATAAATCGACTGCATGGGATCGCCCACACAAAACAAAGTTCTTCCGTCACCTGGTTGCCAGCCCAGTGTAAGCTGTTTCATCAGTTCAATTTGGCTGGGGCTGGTGTCTTGAAATTCATCCACCAGTAAATGCTGAATTTGATAATCCAGCTTTAGTGCTAGATCTGTCGGCTCGCCAAAATTGTCAGATAAAGCTCTTGTTGCACGTTGCGAAATCTCAACAAAATCTACCTCGCCTGCGCGCTGAAACGTTAACCACAATTGTGCCACCGCCAAGTTGAGTAATTTAGAAAGCGTGCTGATGATTTGCCAACTCGCTTCATTGTTGTTCAAATTTGGCAAGGCACGCACGTGATGCAAAGCACTGGCGTTTTTAAGTGCAGCTATCGCTTCCAAAAGTGCCTGTTTTTGTGCTTTGCCTGCTTCGGTCGCAGGAAAACCATGGCGTTTATCGACTGCTTCACGTGCTTCCCCGTTATCTTTCAATAATAAATCAGTCAATGCACACCACATCGGTAGCGCTTCATGTCTGGTTTGAATCGGGGTTTCCCAATCAATTAATAGTGCTACAGCATGATCGCAAGGCAAGTTGGATGCGGCAAAACGCGCAATTGGCATGAGTGATTGCTGAAAAGCCAATGGCAAGGCTTGCGCGGCAGCTTCTAACGCTTGTTCAACCAAGTAACGTAGCGTGTCTTGCAATTGTGCTGGGTCAATTTCGTGCTGCGCCTGCTTTAGCCACTGGTCGCGCATGGAAAGCATTTTGACTAATAAATTGGATAGCTTATTCGCGTCATTATCTACATAACGCAGTGCCGCTTTTACTACGCCGCCGTGATTTTCATCTTCCAACATAGCAAGCGTTTGTTGCGCGGCTTGGGCATATAAAGTGCTTGCATCATCGGTCACACGCGGCTGTGCGCCAAAACGGCTCATCAGCGGCATTTGTCTTGCCAAATAGCCACACAAACTATCAATCGTAAAAATACGCAAACGCGATGGATTTTCAATGAGCTTCCAATCTTTAGCCTGCCCGTGCTGTATGGCTTGCAGGCTAAGTTGGTAAGTGATTTGTTTGTGCGCAGCATCGGGTGGTGTTTGATTGGCAGCATTGATTAAACTATCTAAAATGCGCAAACGCATTTCTGCCGCCGCCTTGTTAGTAAACGTGATAGCGATAATTTCTTCAGGCTCGTTAACGGTTTGCAACAACTTTAAATAGCGCTGTGTGAGCAGCTCGGTTTTGCCAGCGCCTGCTGGCGCTTCAATAATAAACGAGCTTAGTTCGAGTGCGCGTAGGCGATTTTCCGCATCAATGTTCAATAAATCTGCGCTCATGCGGCATGGCTTTCGTTTATCGGGTTCTGAAAGCGCTCAAATTGCAATTGCCGTTCGGGCAAGCGTAACAGTGGCACTACTTCGCAATAGTTGAGCAAATTGTCATCTTCAAATACTACTGCGGCTTCACCCGCTTTAATTTCTTCTGCAATGCTTTCTATGCTGGATTTCCAGTGCTTGAGTAGCGCTTGCCAATCGCTAAAATTTTGGATGAAAGCAGGCTTTCGTTTATCAACCTCAGATGCAAAGTGTGCTTCTGAAACGCCTTCAAAAGTGTGCTCGGCAATTTTTACCATACCAAAATGTACGCCAGCAATTGGCTCATTAGCCTCTGCACCATGAGCGGCCCAAAAAGCCGCATAAGTAGGCAGTTGTGGTTCGGTAATGCGGTCATCTCCCCAGCTAGTCATCTTGGGTATTTGCCCCGTTTTATAATCTATAAACTCAATACCGCCATTTTCTAGCTGATGAATTCTATCGATTTTTAGCGTGATCTCGATGCCACAAATGTGCACTTGTTGTTCTGCCTCACAATCGACAATATTAAAGGCAATATTGCGCACTTTTTCATAGGCTAGCCAATCGCCAACAAGCTTATACAGACGCTCATGCTCCAGCGTGAGCGCGGTTTTTGAGGCAATATTATTTTCTAAGGCAAAATCTCGCAAGCTGTTGCGAATAGCTAAATCAAGCGCTTGCTCTAAATCCGATTCAGGCATATCGCGCAAATCAGCAAAATGACGCTGCTTTTTATTGGGCTGCCAAAACGCAGCTAATACTGCATGCACCAAAGAGCCACGTTCCATGCTATCTAGGCCATTGCGGGGCGTTTTAAGCGCCTTGGCACCTAAGCGATATTGGTAGAACGCCCAAGCTGGGCAAATGGCTTGCGCCTTCAATAAACCTGTGCCGCCTGAGACATGTTCGCCTGCTTGTACGATGGGTGCGAGGTGGTCTTCTATCTGCGCTAAGTCTGCATTACCTTGCTGGCTTAATGTCTCTGCCAGCGTTTCTGCAAGCGGCGTTGCATCTTCTAAAAGGGCAATATCTTGCATTAAAGGCGAGGCGCGCAATTGGCTCTCACCCTCAGTTTTGCTGCTAGAAAAAATGATGGTTTTTGCAGAGTGCAACAAGCGTTGATGAATAGTTGCGGCAAATGCCGCTTGCACGTTGTTATCGGCATTTGGAACGTGTGCTATTCGTTGTATAAACGCTGGCAGCAGTGGGTTGGGGCGCGCAGGTGGTGGCCAAATATGGTCATTCATGTGCATGACCCACATGGCATCCACTGGCGCACTTAGCGCTTCCATTATACCTAAAATTTGAATAGAAGATTCGCCCTCGGTTTCGACCTGAAACACTTGGCTGGCGCAGATTTGTTGCATCAATTGAGCGCCTTCTGATAAAGATAGTTTTTTGCCCAGTACATCCAATTTTTTTAGCTGTTGCAGCGCTTTTTGCCAAGCGTTTATGGCCTGATATTCAAGACTGCTCAGGCCGCGTTCACCAGGCCAATTGAGCGCGCTAAGTAATGATTCTAGCGTTTGAGCTATATGCGGGGGCGAAGCTTTTTTATTTGAGATGGCCGTAGCGGCGCGCATATCTGCCAATAGGCGCGAAAGGTTTAAGCCATTTTCATGCTGTTTTTCGGTAAACTCAATAAGGCGCAAAAGCGAGAACTGCATAGGCAATTTGTCACGTACTTTGGCATCCAGTAGGGCGCGCGCATCGCTTTCTTGTCGGCTAGCCGACCAAAAGGGTGAAAGCAACATGCTCGAAACATCCACTTGTTGCAGCTGATAACTACTAAATAAACGTAGCAAATTTAAAGCCGCTTGAATAATGGGCTGCTGGCTTAAGGGTGTACCTAGCGAAAAATTATAATGCCGCGTGACATCTGCCAAGCTGGGTCGCACGCTGGCGGGGTAAAACACATCATCGAGTAAATCCGCCAACTGGTTTCTGCTTTCATTAAGCTGTGGTGTAATAATGGCGAGTTTTGCCTGTGGATTTTCGTCTAAACAACGCTTTGCCCAAGCCACCGCAGCGCGGTATTCGGCCTCTTGATTTTCTAGGCGCACATGTTGCGCCAGCGCAGGTTCGGCGCGCGTACTCACATATTCAGCGATTTCAATATTTTGTTGGATTAAAATTTCACGCAAACGCTGCTCTTGCGGTGCGGCTTGGTCAAAGCCTGCAAATTCAATGCGGCTAGGAAGTGCGCCAATACTGGTTTTCACGCATGGATAACCAGCTTTAGCTGGTATATTCTGCGGGGACAACCCTTGCGGTTGCAGGCAATCTAGTTGCCAATCAAAATAGCGCACGCTTTCTAGCACGTTAAGCTGGCTACAACGCTGCTGAAATGCGCGCTGCCACTGCACAAATTGGCGCGATTCTTCGGCTTGCTGTTCGCGCGGAAGGTGCAAGTGCCAGGCCACCACATAGCGGTTTGCCTCCATCGCCGCTGCGGCTAAGCCTGCTACATCAAACAGCTCGCCAAAAGCATTTTTTTTCAGCGATTGCGTAATTACTTCTTGCCACAACAATTGCTCGTTAAACGGGCTGAGTAAATTCTGCGGCCTCGCAATGTCGCCACCCAGTAAACCAGCTTCGATGATATTTTCTAGCCATTGCCCAAGCGTAAGCACAGGTGCGCTTTGCCACTGATGTTGCCCTACCAGTAATTGTTGGCGGGCAATGTCATTTTTAATACTGCGAACAAGGCGTGCGCTAGGACATAAAATCAAGGGGCAAAGAATCAAGGTGTTTAACATTGTGTCATTCTATTGGATAATGACAGCTTAGATAATACTGGCTAAATAAAAAAGCTTAAAAACGGAGAATTAATATGTTGCAGCAAATCGGAAAGTTTTTAAAATACTTTATTTGGGTTTTGTTGATTCCAGTTGGGCTATTTTCGCTCTACACTTGGGCGTCACTCACTTGGGTGTATTCGTCTGGCGAGCGCGCGGGTTATGTGCAAAAGCTTTCGCAAAAAGGTTGGCTGTGTAAAACTTATGAAGGCGAGCTGGTGCTGGTTTCTATGCCAGGCACACAGGCAGAAAAATTCTTTTTTACGGTAAAAAATAAGGATGTCGCAAAAAAAATCAACGAAAGTATCGGCAAACGGGTGCGGCTGCTTTACGAAGAGCATAAAGGCATTCCGACTGAATGCTTCGGCGAATCGAGTTATTTTGTGCAAGAAGTGCATCTTTTAGATAAGTAACACTTAGAAAAATATTTATGGCGGGTGCTTTAGCGATTAACGATGAAAAAAACTACATTACGCCTGAGGGTTTTGCGGCCTTGCAGGCCGAGTTTCATCAGCTTTATAAAGTAGAGCGGCCAGAAGTGGTACGCACGGTTTCATGGGCGGCTAGTAATGGCGACCGCTCTGAAAATGGCGATTATATTTACGGCAAGCGCCGCTTGCGCCAGATTGATGGCCGCTGCAAACACTTAATGAAGCGTATGGATTTGGCTGAAATTGTGGATGCGAGCCGCCAGCAACACTTAGAAAAAATCTATTTCGGCGCCTGGGTGACGCTGTTTAATTTAAGTGATGACTCTGAGACCACTTATCGCATTGTTGGCAAGGATGAAATTGAGCCAGCCAAAGGCTACATATCTTGGGTGTCGCCACTGGCTAAAGCCATGCTGGGTAAGGGCTTGGGCGATGTGGTAAAAGTTATCACGCCTAGCGGCGAAGGTGAATTTGAAGTCATCGATATTCATTACTAATGCGTTATGCTTGAACTATCTCATTAAAAAAGCTATCCTAATTCACATGTTAAAACATTTTTCACATTTTTTTGCGTGCTTGCTGCTGGTGTTAATGCCGCTGCAAGGCATTGCTGCGCCTAATATGTCGATATGCAACAGCATGATGCAAGCGCAATCTAGTACACCAAAATCTGCAAAGATGGCTTGCCACAAGCACATGGCTAGTATGGCAAGCGAATCTAAAACTCAGACCACTGATGCTGCGCCATGCAAAACAGCCTGCAAAACGTTTTGTGCCACACTTTGTGCTAATTTGGGCGCAATAACGGCGTTGCCAAGTGATATTAAACCTGCCACTTACCTAGCTGCATCTTCTTTGATTGGCCTGCCTAATCAACCCTACACTTCAATCGTACCACCCAACCTGCAACGCCCACCAATATTGCTTTCTTAAATACGCCCAAGTCACGTCCATTTTTTGGCTAGTGACTGTATTTTTAAGAAAGGAATTTCAATGTTTACCAAAGTATTAAAAGCCGCAATGCCTTGCTTTGCGCTTCTTTCAAGCCAATTAGCTCTTGCTGGGCCAATGGGTTTTGATGGCTCGTATATGAGCATGGGCGATTTCAACAATAATTGGCGTGAAGCCTTTATCAACTACGCTGTTACGCCGCGCGATGCATTTGGCGTGAGCGCAACTTATATGCGTAGTGACGACAAAAGCAAAACCCGCACGCTGGAAGAAATCACCTACACGCGCTTACTTAAACGCTGGAACGCGCCGCATTCGCAAGCCAACTTATGGTTTGTGGGCGGCCTGGGTTTAGTTCAAGGGCGCGCGCTGCAAGGTGAAGACCAACTGATAGGTAAAAACGATGATTTTGACAAAATCATGGTCACGCCTGGCGTGCAGTTTGATTATGAGACTACACGGCTTTACTTTCAAGCCACGCATCGTTTGTATCGCGCATCCGATATTAATCATGACTATAGCTCGGTTCGCGCAGGCTTCTCTTTTTACGAGCCTGCCTACGACAGCACGCAGCCTTGGTTTGTGCTGGAAGCCCGCAATATGAATAATCTCAGCGACAAAATCGAAATCACACCTATGTTGAGATTCATTAACAAAAGCTTTTTTGTAGAAGCGGGTATGAATACCGATTACAAACCACGCTTTAATTTTATGTACATTTTTTAATTTAAGGAAACTATCATGAACAAAACAATTATTAATACATTAGTCACTACAGCATTAGTCGCCAGTCT
>JAYVRE010000209.1:0-6420 GCA_043776535.1 Methylotenera sp.
GGCCACTTATAGCATCACTGTTAGTAATAGTGCTAGCGTCGCCGCGACAGGGGTAAAAGTCACTGATACGTTACCCATAGGCTTTACTTACGCCAGCACCAGTAGCTTAACGCTGAATGGCAGCGCTGTCGCGGCCACAGACTATACGGTGACAGGTACCACCACGCCGCAATGGGATACAAACCCAACAGGCGGCTTTACCATCAATGCAGGGCAGACCCTGGTGATTACCTTTGTGGCAAACGTTGCCAATACTGTGGCGAATGGCACGTATGACAATAGCGCCAGTGCCGTCAGCACGAACGCCAACATTATCAACAACTTCGACGGCGCGACCAGCACGGCAGAGAATGTCACCGTTACCAGCGCCATACTTGCAGTCACTAAAACCACCAGCACGCCGACAGTTGTTAACACGCCGACAGGCACGACTGCCACTTATACATTAACGGTTACCAACAGTGGTAATGTGGCCGCTACAGGCGTGAAGGTTAGTGATGCTCTCCCATCTGGATTCACCTACGCAAGCACTAATAGCATTACGCTTAATGGACTATTATTGCTTTCAGCAACTTATACTGTCACTGGTACCACTAATCCGCAATGGGACACTGTCGCCGCAGGCGCTTTTACGATTAATGCTGGGCAGTCTTTAGTGATTAATTTTGTAGCCAATGTGGCTAGCACAACTTTTAATGGCACATATAATAACAGTGCATCAACCGTCAGTACCAATGCCGCCAGTATTACTAATTTTGATGGAGCATTAAGCACAGCTGACAATGTAACTTTGACTGGCGGCCCAGGGGCAGGGAGTGTATCCCTGTACGGGAAAGTATACAACGATAGCAACCATAACTTGCAGCTTGATGTTAACGAAAGTGGTACAGGATTGACTTTGTTTGCTAAATTAATAGTCAATGGCGGCACTAGCGCAACCCAAGCAGTCGCTGTTGATACAGCTACAGGCATCTATAACTTCAGCAGTGTTTCTGCTGGAACTTATCTTATTATTATAGATGACAACACTACGCTTACCGATATTACACCTAATATTCCTGTGGGTTGGATTGGCACTGAAATGCCTGATTTCACACGTAGTAACGTTTTAGTAAGTACGGTTGATTTAAATAATTTGAATTTTGGTTTATTTAACGGCAGCAAGCTTAGCGGCACAGTATTTGCAGATACTGGTACAAGTGGCGGCACTGCCAATAATGGTGTTAAAGATGGCGGTGAGCTTGGCATTGCAGGCGCGACGGTTAAAGCCAGTACTGGCGCGACTATTCATGACACCGCCATTACTGATGGTGCAGGCAACTACATGCTGTGGATTCCCGCCGCCGCAACTAACCCTGTGCTAATTACCGAAACTAATCTTAGCAATTATTTATCTACGGGCGGCAGTGCTGGCAATACTGCTGGCAATTACACACGGGCCAGCGATAGTACTAGTTTTACCTTTGCCGCAGGGTTAACTTACACCAATGTGAATTTTGGCGATGTGCCTGCAAACCGCTTTGCCGCTAACGGCCAACAAACAGGCTTACCAGGCAATGTGTTATTTTATGCACATCAGTTTGACGCGGGCAGTGGTGGCACGGTGGCATTCAGCAGTACTAGCACACCTAATTGGCCAACTATTTTGTACCGCGATCTCAACTGCAATGGGCTAATCGATGCCACTGACAACGTGCTTAGCACGGCTACGGTTGTGGCTAGTGGGCAAATATGCGTGATTGACAAAGTGACGATACCCACAGGAACTGCCACTGGCTTGCAAGCTAATACTAGCGTGCAGGCGGTGTTTACCTACACCAATGCCAGCCCACTATTATCAAGCACTTTAAGCGTGATAGACACCACCACAGTAGGTGCTGTGTCTGCAGGCTTAGTGCTAACTAAAGCAGTAGATAAAGCCACCGCACTCGCGGGCGATACCGTCACCTACACACTCACTTACCAAAATAATAGTAGCGCACCTATTTCTAGCATAGTGATTAATGATGCTACCCCTGCATACACGACGTTTTTATCCGCAAGATGCGTCGTTCCGCCGCCACTGCCAGCGGCAATTACAGCGTGTACAGTCACTGCCTCACCCGCGGTTGGCGCTACAGGCTCAGTTAAATGGACGCTCACAGGCACCCTATCACCATCTGCTACAGCGCAGGTAAGCTATAGCGTTAAGGTGGACAACTAAGCTGCTTTTCAAATGATTCGCCTTTCTTTAATTAAAGCTAAGAGTAATTTTTTGCTATTTGAAACTTTTAGTATCTAGCACTCTCAAAGCTAGAGTGCTAAAATAGCACTTAATATTATTTAAGGAGTTTCATCATAAACGCTTTAACGATTCCGTCGATTTCGTCTTTAGATAGCTTTGATCAGTACATGCGTGCGATTAAGGCCTTTCCGCTTCTAAGCGCTGAGGAAGAGCACGATTATGCAACACGCCTCAAAAATAGCAATGACCTGGAAGCCGCACAGATGCTGATTGTTTCACACTTACGTTTAGTTGTGAGCATCGCGCGTGGCTATATGGGCTATGGTTTACAGCAGTCGGATTTGATTCAAGAAGGTAATATTGGCCTGATGAAAGCGGTAAAACGCTTTGATCCAGACCGTGGCGTGCGTTTGGTTTCCTTCGCTATGCATTGGATTAAGGCCGAAATGAATGAATTTATTGTGCGCAACTGGCGTTTGGTGAAAACCGCGACCACCAAAGCGCAGCGTAAGTTATTTTTTAACTTGCGCAGCATGAAAAAAGGCTTAGGTACATTACATCCTGACGAAGTTAAGCGTATCGCGCTTGAGTTGAAGGTGAAGCCAGAAGAAGTTATGGAGATGGAATATCGCTTAAATGGTCATGAAATCTCGCTTGACGCACACCTTGATGATGATGGCGACGATAGCTTTAGTCCGATTGCTTATTTAGAAGATGAAAGCCCTGAGCCATCTGAGTTATTGGCCAAGCAACAAAGTGAAGCTTTACAGTCTAAGGGCTTAAGCAAAGCATTGATGAGCCTTGATCAGCGTAGTCGCCGCGTGTTGGAGGCGCGCTGGCTAACTGAAAATGCAAGCTCAACCTTGCATGATTTAGCTGCTGAATTCAGCGTTTCTGCCGAGCGTATTCGCCAAATTGAGCAAAAAGCTATGCAGAAAATTAAAAATATCATGTTGCAAACCGCTTAAGATACAAGCGCGTGGATGTTGGCTTCTAGAGCATTCGTTAAACAATAAAAAAGCCGACATCAAGTCGGCTTTTTTATTGTCACCTAATCTGCTGGCTGATTTTACGCAGCTTTTGCCTCTGCATCATTTTCAAATGCTAGCGCATTACCCATGTGCTGACGTAGTACATGCAAATCGGTCATCTGTGCACGAATACTTTTCTCGATATTTTCAAGCTCTAAAATACGATCTTCCAAAGTATCAGTCGCTTTATAAATGCGCTTTATACTTTCTAAGCGTCGACGCAATTGCAATTGATGCTCACGCACTTGCGATTCCATTGGTGCGATGACTGCTTTTAACCAATTTTCTACATCGCGGTTCGCCACTTCATACACGTGAATCACGCGGCTGGCCAAGGTTTCAAAGAACTTAGTCGTTAAAGTCATTTTTTCGTTAGCAATCATATTAAAAGCGGTATTAAATTGCTCTTTATAGGCGCGCTCCAGTTTTGCCAACTCTTTTTGATAACGCAAAGTTGAAAACGCTGGGGGTTCAGATTTACGTAAGCCATGCTCTTTAGAGAACTTGTCGTACATCACATCCATCATTTTCTTAATCTCATCAATTTGCGCATCTGATGATACTAAGCGACCTTTAAGATTCGTAAAGAAATTATCCATCGCCCCGCGAATAGATTTAGTAAAGCTGGCTTTAATCATGGTTTCGCGCGTGGTATGCACCTGCACTTTAAGTGCCTCCATACCTAGCAAGGTAAACAGCTTGTTGCTTTGTTGCGAAAACACGCTGCGAAGCGCTTGAAAGCGTTGCAACCCTTTTTCAAAGTTTTCTTTGTCCACTTTTACTTTGTTCATCATGTGCTCGATCACATCTTCGTTTTTGCCGCGCAAACCACGAAGCTCTTCAAGCTGCTCCACCACGCCAGCAACGCGTGAATCTAAAATCATATTGGAATTGTTGATTAAATCATCAATCTCGTTTTTAGTATTATCGCGGACAATTTCTTTTTTCGATGGAATTAGCTCATCTGACAGCGCTTTTTCAAGCTCTGGTAAACGGCTTTGCACCAACAAAGCCTCATCGCCATTAATCTTGGCAAGCAAACCTTTTTGAGCGGAAGTTGGGAAAATTTGATTAATTTCCAAACCAAGCAATTCTGCACTGGTCTTGATTTGCTTGTTTATTTCCTTTTCAATTTCTTTTTCGCTTTTTAGCGCGTCCCACAGGCCATCGATTTTATTCAAAACAGCTAAACGGCCTTTTTGTTTCCAGCGCGTGCCGCTAATGTATTGACGCCACACGTCTATTTCAGATTTAGTCACGCCAGTATCTGCCGCTAATATAAATAGCACCGCATGCGCGTTTGGCAGCATGTTCAGCGTCAATTCAGGCTCGGTACCAATGGCATTTAAACCTGGTGTATCTAAAATCACCAAGCCTTGTTCCAACAAAGGATGTGGGAAATTGATTACGGCGTAGCGCCAGCACGGAATATCAATTGTGCCGTCTTTATTCAGGCTCATCGCATCGTCACTGCTGTTTGGATCGAATAAGCCGAATTTTTCGGCTTCTTCCGCTGTCACAGTTTTAGTGCTGCTAACTTCTTTAAACGCAGCTACCATGCTGTCGTTCTTATCAACATCAAAAGCTATAACATGCCATTCATCTGGGTAGCGCTTATATTCGGTGGTAGTTGCATCTGAAGCGCGTGTTTCAATCGGCAACATCGATATTGAAGTCGGTTTTGATGCGTCGTAAAGTAATTCTGTAGGGCACATGGTGGTACGGCCAGCGCTGGATGGTAACAAGCGTTGACCATAATCCGCAAAGAAAATAGCGTTAATGAGCTCAGATTTGCCGCGTGAGAACTCCGCAACAAAGGCCACATTAAGCTTGTCTTCACGCAAACGCTCTAGCAAATTAATGATACGCTGATCAATCTGCGCATCATTCAACTCTTGCTCATTTAACCAGCTACGATAGTCACAAATACTATCAACCAGCGCTTTTCTCCACTCAGAGTAAGCTGCAAACTGATGCGCCAATTTATTTTCTGCCATTCCTATCCCCAAAAGTGCTGCCAAAATGGCTACTTTTCTAGTAATTGTACTTTATCATGCTAATGTAAATAGTCAAATAAATCAGCAACACTCTAATGAATAATTAATCTAGTATCTGATGAAAGGTAATTTTTAAACGACAAACGGCGTATAACTTAAAAAATTTGTGGTAAATACCGCTAATTTATTAGCTAACAGGCATGTTCTGCTATCATTTCATTTTGTGTAATTGTGATGAGTTTGAATGAGTGGCCTAAACCTTAACACCCCGAAACCGATTGATATTCGCCTGCACCAAGCGTCGCGCTTGTTAGAAATTAAATTTGATAACAATACCGAATGTATGCTTTCTTGTGAGTTTCTGCGTGTGCACTCGCCGAGCGCCGAGGTGCGTGGCCACGGTGCGGGCCAAGAAACGTTGCAACTTGGCAAAGAAAATGTGAATATCACCGCCATCGAACCAGTCGGCAATTACGCGGTCAAGCTGGTGTTCTCAGATGGTCACGATACAGGCTTATATTCGTGGGATTACCTGTATTATTTAGGCGAAAATTACGAGGCCATGTGGCTGGAATACATTGGCAGGCTTGACATGGCTGGGCACAAGCGTAAGGAAACCATTTAAGGATATAGGCATGAGCGATAAAACTACACATTTTGGCTTTAAAACAGTTGAAGAAACTGAAAAACAGCAAAAAGTTGGCGAAGTGTTTCACTCGGTTGCCAGCAAATATGACTTGATGAACGATGTCATGTCCGCTGGCATGCATCGTAGCTGGAAGCGCTTTGCGGTGGAAATTAGTGGCGTAAAAGCGGGTGATAAAGTACTGGATATTGCAGGCGGTAGCGGCGATTTATCTAAACTTTTTGCCAAAAAAGTTGGTACGCATTTAATTAAAGGCGCTGGCAATGTTGTTCTTACCGACATTAACGCCTCTATGCTGGCGGTAGGCCGCGACCGCATGATTGACGCGGGTCTCAGCGTGCCAGCAACGCAATGCAACGCTGAAAAATTGCCTTTCGCAGATAATAGCTTCGATTGCGTGATTGTCGCTTTTGGCCTACGCAACATGACGCATAAAGACATCGCTTTGCGCGAAATGCAGCGCGTGTTAAAAGTGGGCGGCAGATTGCTGGTGTTAGAGTTCTCGAAAGTTTGGCAGCCATT